>CAZEWB010000250.1:0-5902 GCA_964515655.1 uncultured Bacteroidales bacterium | reverse complement strand
GCTGCGTTTGCCGTTGGCTCCGGCATTGCCGCGTCCATGGGCGCCGTTCTTCTCACTGCCGGAGCCAAAGGCAAACGCAGCGCTCTCCCGCACAGCCGTATTATGATACACCAGCCGTCGGGTTATGCCGAAGGTCAGGCATCCGAGATTGAGATAACCGCCCGCGAAATAGTGAAACTCCGCAAGGAATTGTACGAAATAATTTCCCTTCATTCCGGCGTGGCTTTTAAAAAGGTCGAAAAGGACGGTGACCGCGATTACTGGATGACTTCGCTGGAGGCAAAGGAATACGGCCTTATCGACGAGATACTGGTTCGTCATAAAAACAAATAAAACGCAATGAAGCGAACCAATAACATATGCTCATTTTGCGGCCAGACTGAGAAGGAAGGTATTATGCTCATTACCGGTACCGATGCCCATATATGTACCGAATGTGTGAAACGTGCAGGCGATATTATCCGTGAATATGAAATTGAAAACAAGACCGGGCATTCGCAGGAATTTAAAGTATACAAACCGGTACAGATAAACGATTTCCTGAACCAGTATGTGATAGGTCAGGATACCGCAAAAAGATTCCTCTCGGTTGCAGTTTACAACCATTACAAACGTATCCGTTCCAGAAAGAAAGAAGATGTTGAACTGGAAAAGTCCAACATTATCATGGTCGGCGAAACAGGTACCGGCAAGACCCTTATGGCACGCACAATTGCCAAACTTCTCGACGTTCCTTTTTCTATTGTTGATGCCACTGTTTTTACCGAAGCCGGCTATGTGGGCGAAGATGTTGAAAGCATTCTTACACGCCTGCTGCAGGTGGCCGATTACGATACAAAGCGAGCTGAATTAGGAATAGTTTTTATTGATGAGATTGATAAAATAGCCCGCAAACAGGACAATCCTTCAATTACACGCGACGTTTCGGGCGAAGGCGTTCAGCAGGCTTTGCTAAAAATGCTGGAAGGCACAGTTGTGAATGTTCCCCCGCAAGGCGGACGTAAACATCCCGAACAGAAATTCATTCAGGTAGATACTACCAACATACTCTTTATCTGCGGCGGCGCTTTCGATGGGATAGAAAAGATCATTGCACGCAGGATGAACACAAAAACAGTGGGATATAATTCAATAAAAAAGAACGAGAACATCGACCGTGACGACATTATGCAATACATTGCACCGCAGGACCTGCGTTCTTATGGCCTGATACCGGAACTTGTGGGACGTCTTCCTGTGGTTACATATCTTAAGCCACTCGACCGGACAACGCTGCGCAAGATACTCACCGAACCCAAAAACGCAATAATACGCCAGTTCGTACGCCTCTTTGATATGGACGAAAAGAAACTCTCCTTTACTGACGATGCCCTCGACTTTATTGTTGACAAAGCAATAGAATACCGCCTTGGCGCCCGCGGCCTCCGCTCCATCTGCGAAACAATAATGATGGATGCAATGTACGAAGCCCCCGGCTCAAAAGACCCCAAAGTCCTTATCGACAAAGCATTTTGCCTTGAAAAACTCAGCACTGCTGAGGCGAAACGGCTGAAGTCGGCGCTGTGATTAAACTTTAAAATCCGAAATCCTAAATTCGAAATCCGAAGAACTTTGTCCGGATTTACCTGAAAATTCCAAATCTCAATTTCCAAAACTCAAATAATTTCCAAATCCAAAATTTCAAATATCAAACAAATTCCAATTTCAAATAATTTAAATTCAAAACAGGTTTTGGATTTTGATCCGACATTCCATCGTCCGGCAACGTAAACATTAGGAAGCTAAGGTGCATTAAGGAGGACATGGAATCGTCGGAAAACGGGTTTCGGATTTTTTGCTTGTTAAATTTGTTTGGAAATTGATGCTTGTGTATTGGAATTTTAAAAACAATTTCTCCGCTCGCCCTGCACCCTAAAGGGGCCAGCACACACGTGCGATGGATTACCTTTCATGGGCAGGGGTGTGCGAAGGGAAATCCGTATACACCGAACTTTTTCATTTAAGCCTCGTAAAAAGTCAAGGTATCTGTAGATTATGAAATATCTTTTAGTTTGTTTTATTCTTTGTTGTTCTATTTCCGCATTTTCTTGTAATTATATGGAAAATGTGCAGATTTATAATGTGTTATTAGCAGATGAAGGTGATACAGGGAAATCATTTATTTCCTTACCTAAAAACAGCATTTATTTAGAATTATTAGGTTGTGGTGTCTTGGGTTCTTTTAATTATGAAAGGATTATGTATAACAAAGAAGACTTTTCCTTGAGTGGCAGGTTAGGTTTTTTTCCAGCTTGTTTAATTGGTTTCCCTTTTTCTGGTAAAACTTGGATTTTCCCAGTATTAATAAATGCACAGTTTCATCTATCCAATGTTACTACTTTTGAAATTGGAGCGGGAACATCATTAATTGAAGATGTGCATCCCAGCATATTTGGAGTTGGAAATGTAGGATTCAGGTTTTCTATAAAAAATAAGTTTTTAATAAAAATTGCTATTACACCAATAATTTGGAGAGAGCATTATTATGAGTATCGCCCTACATATAAGGAATCTTACAAATTGAAGGTATTTCCTTCTGTTGGGTTAAGCATTGGTTACAGTTTTGGTAAATAAATTGTTTAAACAACAATAAAACTCATTTATAAGAGACCTATTAAAAAAACTAAAGGTTTCTATTTTGTTAAGGTTTTAGATTCTGGCACAAAATATTTGATAAAATGACTTAATTCAAAAACTTTTTAGCATCCACAAATACGATCTTACCATTTTCAGAAAAAACAAGTTTCTCATTGTTTTTACTCTTGGTTTTTACTAAGCGTTTAAATGCCAGTTCAAGCCCCTTGATGATCTTTTCGCGAAGATCCTGTATATTCTTGTTATTCATAATTCAGTTTTTTAATTTTTTCCCAAATTACTCCATCAGATACTTTTGTTACTTTTTGTTTTTGCCCTTCTGCTATTACACGAAAAGGACTTGAGGAATTGTCTATAACCATCCAGTAATTGGAAACAGGGATATACAATTTAAAAAGATTTGAAATACCTGAAAAATATCGTTTCTTAATAACATTTTCAGGAATATTATGCCCGCCTGCAATTACTCTTGATTTAACACGTTGCATAGCAAGTTCAGTACTATTTAACCAGAAAAAAATCAGTGAAACGAAATAGCCTGATTTTTGGGCCTCTTTTATTAATTTTACAAAATGTCTGGCTGATAATGTAGTCTCAAAAGAAAAGTCAGCACTGGAGCGTAAAAGTTCCTTAATTCTTGTTAGCATTATTCTGCCAGACTCAATTGCCACTGATTCGGGTTGGAAAGGAGAAAGCCCTCTTGCAATTTCATCTGCATTTACAAACTCTTTGCATTTCAGCATTTCAGGTAAAACTGTATAAGAAGCTGTTGTTTTACCAGCTCCATTACATCCTGCTATAATATATAAATTGGGCATATCTTACAATTTCAAAATTACAAATATTATTGCACATTTCAAACATATAATAAACCATAAACGTTTTAAAAGGCAAGACAAACACTAATTAACGTTACACTCCGAAGAGCATTCAACATTAACCATGTTTTTCCCGGTTTTACGTAACGGTTTAAGTCCGCCCTGAGAACAGGACTCAATGCAATCTCCGCACATTATGCATTCGCGGTTATCTAAATTGCTGAACTTGTCTTTCTTTATTATTGCATCTATATTGCAGGCGTTGTTGCAGGTTTTGCAGCCCGAACATTTTCCGTCAATGCCGATAACCGAAGCGCCGGGAATGTATGTTATCCAGCCTAATGTAATACCCACAGGACAAACCGAACGGCAGAAAGGACGATATGAGAATAAAGACAGCAGCAGCAGGAGCAGCAACAGTATGCCGGAGGTCCATTCCTGGTTGTAATTTAATTGCAGGTTGAAAATTGCGAGGAAGGGGTCAATCTTACACCAGTAAATGGTACCCATTATTGCAAGTTGTGCGATAAGTGCTACTATCAGAACATAACGTAATACCTGCATTACTTTCTGAGCCATCACCGAGCGGAACAGTTTTATTTTTCCCGGTCTGTAAAGGAATTCCTGTATTGCACCGAGGTGGCATATCCACCCGCACCATACTTTTCCGAAAATGTATGTAATGGGGATCACTCCCAGAAACCACAGCGCATCAATCCAGCGATCGGTGTAACCGAAAATATTCAGGAAAGTATACTGGTAGCCGGAAACTACACAGGGACATCCTGAGTTGTAAAAGCCGAATATCAGTAATGAGCCGAGAAGAAAAAATGTACGAGCTTTACGTGTCACATTGAATCTTACAAGGAAACCTGCAATAACAGTAATCCCCAAAGCTAAAAGTATCCAGTAAAGTTTTTGATTTTCGGCTTCAATTTCCTGTGCATTGGGACATGTTTCGCTGCATGAAGAGGAACATGAATCAGGTAAAGCTTCGGTAGTAGTATTGTCGAGAGGTTTGAATTCATCTTCCGTTATCGTATCGGTCGTGCTTGTTACTTCACTTTTTTTCAGAGGCTTGAATTCATCATCCTGAGGGAATGCGGCAACCCATACAGATGCAAGTAATGAGACAAATAATAAGCGTTTTATCATATCCAAAGATAAGGATGCAAAACTACAAAATACATATCTAATAATTCTATTCAGGAACGAAATTGTTGGTTTAGTAAATGATTATTAGTGATTTCCGGAGCGAAATTGTTAATTTGTACTTGTCGTATAAGTAATCGTAAAAAAAAATAGGTAATTTTGTAAAAATCTTTTCCATGAAAATATTCAAAGTCGGCAAAACACCGGTTTTCTCGAATGCTTCTGTTACAGTAGGGACATTCGATGGCGTTCATCTTGGGCACCGCAAGGTTCTGCAGAGGCTTACTGAAATATCAAAAGAAGCAGGCGGCGACAGTGTTGTATTTACTTTCTGGCCTCATCCCCGCATAGTGCTTGGCAAGAATGACGTAAAACTGCTTAACACGCTGGAAGAAAAACTTCAGGTGATAGAAAATGTGGGCATAGATGCGGTGGTGCTGGCCGAATTCAACAGTGATTTTTCCAGGATAACGTCTTACGATTTTGTAAAAAACTATCTTATTGAAAAGTGCAATGCAAAGAACATTATTGTGGGGCACGACCATCATTTTGGCAAGATGCGCGAAGGCAGATACGAAACTCTGGGCAATTTATCCAAGGAGTTTAACTTCAAACTTTATCAGGTACTTGCTGAGAATGTGGGTTTACTTACTGTCAGCTCTACAAAGATAAGAAGGGAACTTGAGGCCGGGAATATAACCGCTGCAAACGCAATGCTCGGTTATCCTTACCTGTTCTCCGGAAAGGTCGTCGAAGGATTCCGCATCGGAAAGAACATTGGATTTCCTACTGCAAATATCGGGCAGTTTGAACCTTACAAGCAGATCCCCGGCAACGGCGTGTATGCTGTTACCGTTCAGGTTTTCGGAAAAACATATAAGGGTATGATGAACATCGGCGTAAGACCTACAATAAAGAAGGGCAGTCATGTGGCCTCACTTGAGGTACATCTCTTTAAATTCAAAAAGGATATATATGGCGAAAATATTACAATCAGGGTGCACAAAAGAATACGCGACGAAGTCAGGTTCGACAGCCTGAACGAACTGAAAAAGCAACTTAACATTGACAAAGAAGTAGTGTTAAAATCGCTTGAAAAAATAAAAGTGGAATAGTTTTAGTTATACATTAACTGATGTTACGCAAAAAGACCGTGAATAAGACCCAAGATCCAAGCCCCAAGATTCAAGCCCCAAGGGACGACTCCCTTGGAATTTGGGACTTTGAATTTGGAATTTGGGGTTTGAAATTTGGAATTTGGGACTTGGGTTTAGATCCTTCACTTCGTTCAGGATCAA
>CAZEWB010000249.1:5518-5908 GCA_964515655.1 uncultured Bacteroidales bacterium | reverse complement strand
TGGCTTAGGCAACCACAGAAGCGTTGGGCAGCATCGTTTCGGCAAAGCGTTTTTGGTGACTTTTTTCGCTTTAAAAAAGTCACTGGGGTATGGGGTGAAACCCCATCTTAATACTTTTGCCGCACTAAATTGGACAAGTCAGGAATAATCAAGGAACAGCTCCCAGGGAATTTGGTTCTTGGATCTTGGGGCTTTGAATTTGGTTCTTGAAATTTTGTTTGCACCTACTTTTTCGCTCTCTTCTTTTTACTCTTCTGAATCGTGTTTTCCACATCTATCAGGTCAATGCTTCTTTTTACAAAAGCATTCAATGCCTCTCCCTTAAGAATGCCTGTGTGTTGGGTGTGTTTGGGGTGTTTTGGGAAATAAAGTAAGTGATAGCCATAATAA
>CAZEWB010000249.1:1062-5508 GCA_964515655.1 uncultured Bacteroidales bacterium | reverse complement strand
AAAAGCAGTCAATGCCTCTCCCTTAAGAATGCCGTGAGCAAGCAGAGCAATATCTGTCAGTTGGCGTGTGATCTTTAGTTCATCCGAAAATTCAGAAATGTAAGTTCCGAGTTGTTTCCCAAGTTCTTCTTTTTCTTTGGTTATTTCCTCCAGCTGTTTTTCCTTATCTTCAGGAAGTTTGTAGTCTTTTGCCTTTTCCTTTTCTTTCTGCAGGGGCTTTTCCTTTTTATTAAGTTCATCTATCTTTTCTTCAACTTCCTTAAGTTTATCACCTATATGCTGGTCGATCTTTGTGTTTATTTCCTTAATGACCGGGTGAGAAGTGTTTACTACAAAGGAATACTGGTCGGGAAGGTCCTTGTAAAATGAATATCCTCCGCCAACTGCAGCCATGTCCTTCATACGCCTTGAATACTCCGACAGCGTTATTGTAACCGGCATCTGATTTTCGCCTGCTTCTTCGAACCGTACCATTAAATTTTTGTCCTTGGGAAATACATTTTCGAAAGCATTACGAAGTCTGTTCTGCTCGTTTTCAGTAACTGACAATTTTTTGCTGTCTTCTTTTAGTATCAGGTTTTCTATAGTGTCCGAATCAACACGGCAGAAGCGCGTGTCCTTGTTTTTCTGTTCGAAATAATTTATGTAATGCTGATCAAGAAAACCGTTCATATAAAGCACATCATAACCTTTTGCCCTGGCATCGTTGATAGATGAGTATTGCGAGTCTTTATCCGTTGTGTACAAATAGATCAGTTGCTTGCTCTTGTCAGTCTGATTTTCCTTTATCAGTTTTTCATACTCCTCTGTTGTATATTTTTTGTCTTCAGTATTTGAAAAAAGAAAGAACTTAGATGCTTTTTCGGCAAATTTCTCATCGGATATTATTCCATACTGAATGAAAACCTTCAGGTCGTTCCATTTTTTCTCGAATTCGTCGCGCTTTGTATTGAATATCTCCTGAAGTTTATCTGCCACTTTTTTTGTGATATGTGCCGATATTTTTTTCACATTCGGATCACCCTGGAGATAACTTCTCGAAACGTTCAGCGGGATGTCCGGAGAATCAAGCACTCCATGGAGCAGCATAAGATAATCAGGAACGATATTTTCAACTGAATCGGTGACAAAAACCTGGTTTGAGTATAACTGTATCTTGTTTTTCTGAATTTCGAATCTGTCGTGGATCTTCGGGAAATAAAGAATACCGGTAAGATTAAAGGGATAATCGACATTAAGATGGATATTGAAAAGAGGTTCCTCGAAAGTTCCGGGATACAATTCTTTGTAGAACGAAGTGTATTCCTCTTCTTTAATGTCAGTCGGCTTCTTTTTCCACAACGGCTGGGTATTGTTTATTATTTTGTCTTTCCCTGTTTCAACCCATTTTTTGTCTTTCCATTCTTTTTCGATGCCGAAGGCAATAGGCACCGGCAGGAAACGACAGAATTTCTTAAGTATCTCTTCTATCCTGCTTTCTTCAAGGAACTCCTCGCTGTCTTTATCAAGATGAAGGACGATATCTGTACCAACGTTTTTCTTTTCGGCAGAAGTGATCTCGAAAGCCGGACTTCCGTCGCAACTCCATTTTACAGCCTTTTCGCCTTCCCTGTACGAAAGCGAAATGATCTCCACCATTTCGGAAACCATAAATGATGAATAAAAGCCAAGCCCGAAATGCCCGATTATTGCTGCCGTATTCTCCTTGTATTTTTCAAGGAATTCGCCTGCACTCGAAAACGCTATCTGGTTTATATAACGGTTTATCTCATCTTCGTTCATCCCAAGCCCGTTGTCTGACACAGTAAGTGTCTTTTTCGCCTTATCTACCGAAACCTTAACAAGGGGACTGGAAATATCACCTTTATACTCTCCGTTATTCGCCAGTACCTGCAGTTTGCTTATTGCATCAATGGCATTTGAGATCAACTCCCTCAGGAATATTTCATGTTCGCTGTATAAGAACTTCTTTATTATCGGAAAAATATTCTCCGAACTGACCCCGATTTTACCTTTTTGCATAATTCCAGAATTTTTGTGCCTTGCTCTTGCCAAATTCTATACCATAGCATTTAAACTGACGATTTGTCAGTACAATAAAAAAAATGACCAACTACAAAATATCGGTAAAGAAAACTATAACTGCAAAAACTGCAAGGACAACAATACTCAGCACAAACACTACTCTTGCCATTATACTATGTTTTTTTGATTGTTCCAGCGATTTCTGGCTGATAACGAATTTAACCTGATTCTGTATCCTCAGGTAACTGTTCTCATTCTTCTTAATAAAAGCCACAGCCCCCGACCTTATTGCCGAAGTGGCAATTTCGACATCCTCGACACTTGATAGGATTATTATCTCAACTGATGAATTAATTGCTTTTATCTTTTTAAGAATATCAATCCCGTTACCCTCATTTTTTATTCCGTTGACGACATAATCAAGTATCACAATGTGAATATGTCTTTTGGCAAAGGGGAACCTGTTGAACTCTTCCAGAAACTCGTCGCTGGTCTTATATGTGAATACTCTGTAACCGGAACACGAAGAGAACTTGTTTTTCAGGATTTTAAGCGACATCTCATCATAGTCGACGATGTAAAGATTTACGCGCGATTCGTTGATTTTAGACATCTTCCCTTTTTAAAATACGGCTTTAAAATTATAAATAATCTTTTAATATCAGGCAATTTTTAAAAAGTTATTTTGGTTTGCTCAGGATAATTTCTATAAAGTGTCGGAAGTCAGAAGTGGAGTTGTGCATGGGCATTGCAGACTGTCAATTGCCAACTGCCCACTTCCGTCTTCAGTCACTTTTTTATTATGCGTTCGTAACGTGATATGTCCTTCCCGTTCACGTTCAGCAAATATACACCTGCCGGTAATTGCGAAATATCAATTATTGATTCAGCATCCTTAGTGGTAATGTTGCGTATGAGTTTATTCTCTGTATCATATAATGTAATCGTGTATTCGTCCGAAATTTCTCCTTTTACTTTTACGTGGATTTCATTATCTGCAGGATTAGGATATATCTCTACTTTTTTCACCGACTGTATATTTGTGACATATATATCGGGTACATATACCCATTTCCCTTTTTCGAGTCTGAAACCGTCGTACGAAGCATCCGGGCCGTAATAATAAAGGTCACCCGTCTTTGAAGCATCTTCCGGGGCCAGATGATCCCATACAATGGCATCGGCCTTTTCGTCATAAACAAGCGTAAGCGAAACACGGATAGAGTATTCAATAATAAACCGTTTTAATGTTTTTTCGTCGAATTTAAAAACAGACTTTCCGAAACGCGGTGCGCCTTCGGATGTAAAACTAAGTTGCTCAACGATCTTTTTGTTTGTAAAGTTATTGTTGCCATCCCACCCTAATAATATATAATTTGTCTTTTTCCTTTCCATGTAAGGAAGGATGTAATAATATAAGGCACCATACCAGTGCTTATCGTTGAGCACCAGTTTCTCAGGCGTAAGAATTGAATCGGAATCATCATACAACTCCCATGTGTAAACTATATCCTTTTTATTATCGTAATTCTGTATAAAGCAATAGTATTTATATGAGCCATCGCTGAAACGGAGATTCCAGTTGTACAGTTTAAAGCGGTTATCAGGTGATCTTAAAACACCGCAGTGTAAAAGCTTATTGAAAGGATAATCGAAGCTTCCCTCAAGGCTCAGCACATCACGAAAAAGACCAAGGAGTGTATCATTTAGATGTTGCTTCTGGGAATCATTACGTAAGAACCTTATCTCATTCCTGTAAAACAGACTGTCGAAAACTTCTTTGATCTCATCTTCTTTTTCTTCTATCAATTTGTAATCAGGCTGAGAAAATAAAGAAATATTAAGAGTCAGTATCAGGCCAAACATAAATATAATTCTTGTTACTGTTCGGGTTGTCTGAAATATTTTGTTCCTCATAGTTGTATCATTTAAATCTCGTTTTAGGTTGAAAGGTTGAGCGGCTGGTTTGGTAATTGGTTATTGGTTGTATGGTTGGGCTGCTGGTTTGGTTAATAGTCATTGGTCTGTTGTTAATACCTATTACTATAAACCTTTTACCAAACCAGTTGCCCAACCCATTAACTATTGACTTTTCATAAAACCAGTTGCCCAACCCATCAACTTTTATACCCGAATAGTAACAGATTCTATATATTTGCATTTTTATATTGCTATGGACAGAATTTTGGCAAAGTTCCGTAAAATTTCGTTAAAGTGGTTACTCGCGGGCATTTTTCTTGGCGGTATTGGCGGTTATCTTTATTATTACTTTGTCGGTTGCAGTTCGGGAACATGTCCAATTACTTCAAATCCTTATGTTTCGATCATATATGGAACGCTGCTGGGAGCGATTTTATTTTACCGTCAGAAAAAAGAAGTTAAACCTGATCAAGAAACACAAAACCAAACACACCCAACACA
>CAZEWB010000249.1:0-1052 GCA_964515655.1 uncultured Bacteroidales bacterium | reverse complement strand
TGTGTTGGGTGTGTTTGGTTTGTTGTGGAAAATGAGAAACAGGTTAAAGAAGTTAAACCTGATCAAGAACCTCAAGAATGATTTTGCAACCCCTTTTTATAGTTTCCTCATCAACAATAAGAGGCGGCGCAATACGGATAGCAGAATCTTTAAAAAGGAACCAGTCGGTAATTACGCCTTTTTCCATACAACCGGTCATTACTTTTTTAACCTGTTTCTCATTTTCCAGATGAACTGCCAGTAACAGCCCCTTACCGGTTATGCCCTTTATTTTGGGATGAACAAGGATTTCTCTGAAGAGTTTTTCTTTTCGCAATACATCTTTAATATAACCACCCTTTTCAATAACATTTATTGCTGTTAGAGACGCAGCGCACGAAACAGGATGTCCGCCGAATGTTGTGATATGTCCCAGCGGAGGATCGTGCGAAAAAACCTGCATTATACTTTTAGGCGCTAAAAACGCTCCCAGCGGCATTCCCCCGCCAAGGGCTTTGGCAAGGACAAGGATATCCGGAACAACATTGTATTGCTGATAAGCGAACCATGAGCCTGTGCGCCCCATTCCGGTTTGTACTTCATCGAAAATAAGCAATGTCCCTGTCTTGTTGCACTTTTCCCTTATCTTTTCCAGAAATGGTTTTTCTGCAGGAACAGCGCCGACTTCTCCCTGAACAGGTTCAATAATCACGCAGGCTGTTTTCTCATCAATTGAATCAACAGCTGACATTTCATTAAAACCGCAATGAATGATCCCGGGAACAAGCGGCCGGAACGACATGTTAAGAGGATTTGGGCTCATCAATGACAGACACAGATGAGAACCTCCGTGGTATGCATTTCTGAACGATATTACGTTATATCGTCCGGTATAACGTTTTGCAAGTTTTATCGCACCTTCCACAGCTTCAGTACCAGAATTGACAAAATATACGTTGTCAGCCGCGCCGTTGCTTAATTCACAAAGTTTAGCAGCAAGACTGATCTGAGGCTCAAGAATATGTTCACCGTAGACCATGACATGCGAAAATGATTTCATCTGCCTGTTCACA
>CAZEWB010000248.1:0-5946 GCA_964515655.1 uncultured Bacteroidales bacterium | reverse complement strand
TGTGTTGGGTGTGTTTGGTTGTTGTTTTAAATAAAAACAATTGTTGATATTTCAATAAATTATATTGTAAAAATAATACTATCATAATGTATTATGAAAAAGGAAGGTTATTAACATATTATTTAAGTGCAATAAACGTGATATATATTATATCGTATAGATATAGTGATTATTAATGGAATAAAGACTGCTTATTGAAATGCCTATTAAAATGCCCACACATTGTTGATAACTCGTCTATAGACGACTTGTTTCTCTCATTGATTATTCGTATATTTGTACTATTAAAACAAATAGGAGATCACCTCCCAAAGTAAATCTCCTATTGTTTAAATAGCAAAAGGTGTTAGTTTATCGGTTAAAACGCAATCCTGATTTGATGGAAAAGTCGGTTCAACTCCGATAACCTTTCTTTGCAAAGATACTTAAAATTCTGAAATATGCAAAGAAAAGAGTTAAAAAAATTAATTGATTTTTTACAAGATAAGAAATCAAAATTGGTCGAAGAACTTAAATCCATTGAAATGGTAATTAGTGGATTAATGAATGATTTAGATAAACTTCCTATTTCTTATGAAAATATTGCAGCTAATATTATTAATGACGAATATGATAAAGAATGGTCGGTTTCAAAAAAGGTTATTTTTATTATCAACTATAAAAATCGGTTTCTTCATTTTAGAGAAATAGCGGAAGTTGTGATTGAGTTGGAAAAGATAGATAAAGACAAGGTTAAAGATGTATCAGCCAGATTATCTATTGGATGCCAACATATAAAAACTGCTCGTGAGATTGTAAAGTATCAGTATGGGATTAATAATAATTCAACATTTTGGGGTTTTCCTCAATGGCTTGACAATAATGGAAAACCTTTGCCAGAATATGATGTTAATATGAATTTTGTAAATGCCAGTGGTTTTATAATCAAGTAGGTTTATATTATAGTATACAGATTCTCCACATCCTCCCTGAACCTTCCAAGCGACAAATACGACAGATCTGCAACTGCAGGCATTTCTCTTTCGTGTGTTAAGAATGATCTGGTTAATTGTGTCAGTTGATCTATGTTGTGCAATGCCGCATATAATATGCTTTCATCAACTGGGTGGTTGTAATGCAGACCTGGTGCATCAAAGGCGACTACGGGAGTTCCTGCCGCAAGAGATTCAGCCGGCGCAAGCGGCATCCCTTCCCAATATGATGGTACAACAAATACATCAAGCGCTTTATAAAAAACGGGCATATTGCCTAGGAAGCCCGTAAATACAATGTGGTTAAGGTCTTTTGCCCTGGCTGTTCTGTGTGCGGCGTTAAGGTCGGGACCGGTGCCGGCCATTATAAAATATGCATCGGGAATTTCCTTTAAAAGTGTTTCTGCTATGGTGATAAAATCCATCCAACCCTTACGGGTCACAAAGCGTCCGGCAAAACCGGCAACGGGAGCGTCGGCGGGAATGCTAAGATTTGTCTTGAACTTTTGTGCTCCTTCTTTGGTTACCGAAGCAAATTTCTGCGGCATTATAAAGTTAGGGATCACCACGATCTTTTCGTGCGGGATCTTTCCTTTTTTCTCAAGATGTTTTACAAGGTGCTGCGAGCATGTTACTACCTTATCTGCCCTGTGCTGTGTGAACCTTAGCGCTATCCTCACGTGAATGGCCGGTTCCATAATATCCGAATGGTCGTGGAATACAAGTTTTATTTTTTTAAAGTAAAACCTTTTAAGTATGTATCCGGTAAACTGCGAATGCGGCAGATGGCAATGCAGAATATCTATTTTGTGTTCGTGGACAAAACTTACAAGCCGGTGGATACGTCCTCTGGAAAACCGTTTTGGCGATGGGTCGCAGAAGACATTAGGGTGATTTATCGTGACATTTATATCGCGCATCCTTAGGGCGTATACAAACAGATCGGTATTATCCTGCTGGTCTTCGAAAAAATCCTTAAGAAGGGTTTGAGCTCCGCCGAGCCAGAATGTATCAATAAGATGAAGTACCCTCATGAAAGAATTTTTTGAAGTTCAGATTCGTATTGTCTAACAATGTTTGTCCAGTTATATAGTGTTCTGAATTTTTCCACATGTTCTGGTTTGACAGGATATCCGTTTTTCATCAGAATAACGAGATCCTCAAGTGCTTTGGCGAGAGCCTGATGATCTCCCACAGGGAAAAATTTCCCGGTTACCCCTTCCCTTACCAGGTCGGTATTCCCGCTTACAGGCGTTACTATTGCATAAACACCGCTGCATAATGCTTCCAGTAGGGAAATCGACATCGCTTCTGCACGGGAAGGAATGACAAAAACATCCGACTTTCCCATGTGTTTGGGGATATCGCTTTTTTTAAGCCAGCCCGTAAATATAACTACATCGTTCAATCCGTGTTTTGCACAGAACTTTTTCAGCGATGGAAGCAGAGGTCCGTCACCTGCAATTGTGAGATGAAACTGAACGTTTGAAGATTTAAGTATTGTAAGAGCGCGGAGAAGTGTAACTGTTTCTTTCTGTCCTACCATGCGACCGCCCGTGAATATCCGCAAAGTTCTATCCCCGATGTGATTTACAATTGGAAATTTTTCTGTATCACAGCCGTTGGGTATCACAATATTTTTATCTCTGTGCTTCTTGCCCGAGAAGCGGTCTGCGTTTTCTTTGGTGAAAGCAGACTGCAGGAACAGGGCGCTGCAGCCATTATATATTTTTTTTATCCGGCAGTATGTTGCCATATGATAAAAGAACATCTGTTTGGGATCGAACCACGGAATGTCGTGCCCGTGGCTTATAATAACATAAGGGATGCCTGTCTTTTTTTTCAGAAAACGCGCCACTTCGCCGCCGGGTAATATGAAGTTAGCGAAGACAACATCGGGTTTGTTTACCGAACAATAATCCAGAGTTTTTTGTTTTGCATGTTTTATCCACGACAACATTTCAGAAACATTCGATTGATACTCGTATTTCCGTTTCGAAGGGAGCCTGATTATTTTTAGTCCGTCTTCGTTTGTACTTCCGGTATTGGAATTTATTCCTGCGGTGATCACAGTAACTGAATGCCCAAGGTTGTGCAGTCCTTTGCAGATATGCTGAGTTATCAGGCCGGCGCCTCCGCCTAATGGCGGGTATTCGTAATTAAGCGTCAGGATTTTCATCGTTGTGCCCGATATTGACGGTGGAATCGATGACGTAAATGGGGCGTCCTTTAACTTCGTTGCTAATGTTGTAAACATACTCGGCTATAATCCATAGTAAGATGAAGAGAAACCCGATGAGCACATAGTTGAATACAGCAAGCCATTCGAGCAACTTGTAAAACTGATGTCCGAAAAAATGCCGGATAATAAGATAAATAAAGAAACCAACACCGGAAAAGATAACGAACATTCCCACGAAAAGCCCTAGTCTTAAAGGTATCAGCGAAAAACTGAGTATTCCCTGCATGGCAAACCGGAACATCTTAAGCCAGCTGAATCCCGTTTTTCCGTATTTGCGGGCGGGTCTGTCGTAGTCGACAAAAGTATGTTTAAAGCCAAGCCATGGGATCATACCCCGGAGGTAGCGTGACTTTTCGCGCATCTTCGAAAGATAATCCATGACACTACGGTCGATAAGTCTGAAATCACCTATGTTACCGGGTATCTTCACCTCAGAGAAACGCCTGAGCAACGAGTAATAACACCAGGCAGTTATACGCTTTAGGAAAGGATCTTTGCGGGTAAGGCGGCGGGCATATACGATCTTGTTACCTTCCTTCCATTTGTTCAGCATATCGGGAATTATTGCCGGAGGATCCTGCCCGTCGCAGTCCATGGTGATTATTGCATCGCCCTTTGCATAGTCAAGACCCGCTGTGATCGCAGCCTGGTGGCCGAAATTGCGTGTTAAAGTAATTGCCTTAACACGTTTGTCACGGTTACAAAGGTCTATCAATACAAATGGCGTGGCATCGGTGCTTCCGTCGTTCACAAATATCCATTCGCCTTCAACGCCCTCTGTTTTTTTTAATGTCTCGTCAAGCAATCCGAATATGTAGGGAATATTCTTCTCTTCATTTAATACTGGTATCACAAACGAAACAAGGGTCATTGTTAATTGATTTTGCAACAAATGTAATAAAAATTTGGAAATATCTTAAAGACTAAAATTCTGATAAA
This sequence comes from uncultured Bacteroidales bacterium, assembly GCA_964515655.1. Taxonomy (GTDB): domain Bacteria; phylum Bacteroidota; class Bacteroidia; order Bacteroidales; family GWA2-32-17. Next base: position 1,794 of record CAZEWB010000248.1, on the reverse strand, counting down.
TACACAGTGTGCGGACTTAGGAGGACTCCGGAAGGAGTCCAATATCAATAACCCCGGACAAGCCCGTAGTGAACCCTGAGCCTGACGAAGGGGGAACGAAGGACGCTGTCCGGGGTGTAACAAAAAGATATGTCCAACCCTGAAAGGGTTGAATATGAAAGCCTTCATGCTTTTCAGGTTTGTCCCGGGATAAACCGGTGTGTATGAATTAATGTAAAAAATTACATGCATGATATTTGGTTATTTTGCAGCTTTCCTTTAGGTTTGTCTTTCTAAACTTTTTATCTGTCGGGTAACAACGGAAAACAACTTGACTATTGTGAAAAGCAATTACTTTAAAGAATGGTTCTCTTTTTCGCGAAGCGAGAAGAATGGCATCCTGGTATTGCTTGTCCTTATCTTTATTTTCTCGATGCTTCATGTTTTCAAAGGTTATTTCAGCGAAGAAACAGTTACTGATTTTACGGAATTTGAAAACCGGATAGCAAAGCAACAGATGGATATCAGAAACGGGCAGGCAAACAGCGGAGGAGTCACGGAAGACTCACTTATTTTTTTCACATTCGACCCTAACACCGTTTCTGCCGACGAATTCGAAAAACTTGGCTTCTCGAAAAAGAATGCGGAAACACTTTTAAAATATCGTAACAGCAAGGGGCATTTCGACAAGAAGGAAGATTTTAAAAAACTCTTTTTTGTAAACGATTCCATATATGCAGCATTAGCGCCTTATATAGAAATTGAGAAAAAGGACGAATCTGAATACAAAAAAACTTCTCAGGATAATTATAAAAAAACTTCTGAAAATAAGGATGTTCTTCATATCGAACTGAACAGCGCCGATTCAACAACACTTGATAAACTGCCGGGTATAGGACCTTCATTTGCAGCAAGAATTATAAAATAAAGGGAAAAACTGGGTGTATATTATTCTACATCTCAACTTTTGGAAGTTTATGGTTTTACTTCTGAACAGTACTGCAAGATCAAGGAAAATGTTTATGTCAGTCCTGACCTTATTAAAAAGATAAATGTCAATAAAGCGGAGTTCAAAGAACTCATCCGTCACCCATACCTGACCAAACTCAAGGTGATTAAAATTCTTGATTTCCGTAAGGTAATGACCCGCATAAACAGCGTTGACGAGCTTGTAAAGAACAAGATACTTGAACCGGGCGACAGCGAAAAACTAATATGGTATTTCGAATTTGACTGATCCGAAAATCATAAGGCCGTCATCAGGGCATACAGGATTTATTCTGCTTCCGGCTTTTGTGCTGGGATTTGCCACCATGGTCACTCAGATGGCCGTCTTCAGGGAATTCGCACTCCTCTTCAGTTCCAATGAACTTATCTATGCCGTCCTGCTTTCGTTCTGGCTGGTCTTCACAGGAGCGGGCGCGTGGTTCGCAGGAATTGTTTTTAAAAACAAGAAGGATATTTCCTTTTTACTTTCTGCATTGTATTCCGTCCTTTCAATTGCTTTGTGGACTCTTATCCCGTACATCCGTAATCTGCTTATCCCCGAAGGCGAGGTAGCTTCTCCTACGGAGATAATAGCTGCATCTGCAATTGTGCTCCTTCCATTATGCTTTATTTCGGGAATGCTCTATGTGATCTATTCTTCAGTATCGGACGAAAAACGCCATGTGAGTCACGTATATTCAGCCGATGTTGCAGGAGCCATTGCCGGTTCGCTGGTATATTATTCTGCTCTTTCATTCTATGTCGGGAGCCACATTCTGCTGTTGATCGCTTTACTGATCTTACCTGCGGTCAGTATTATCTGTTCTT
>CAZEWB010000247.1:0-5950 GCA_964515655.1 uncultured Bacteroidales bacterium | reverse complement strand
GATCTTACATGCATGGTATGCAGCCATTACGTTCTGCATGTTATGTGAGCCGAAGACCTCGATAGGTATCTCCATGCCGCTGAATCGTAAAAATGTTCTGCCTTCCTTTTCGAACGACGGATGATCTTTGTATGCAATTTTCTTTACATCGCTCCTTGCTTTTCCTGCTACTTTCACCACCTGCTCATCGTTCTCACAATAAATCAGAGTTCCGTTTTTTTCAATCAGGTAGGTGAAAATATTGAACTGCTCCACATAATTTTCGAAAGTGGGAAATACGTTCACATGATCCCATGCAATGCCGGTTATAATGGCAACGTGAGGCCTGTACAGGTGAAATTTAGGTCTCGGGTCAATTGGCGACGAAAGGTATTCATCCCCTTCGAAAACAGCAAATTCCGCAGTGCTTGAAAAAGATACCATAGTATCGAAACCCTGCACCTGCGAACCGACCATATAGTCGAATTTAATCCCGGCATTTTTCAGAACGTGCATTATCATCGAGGTCACTGTGGTCTTGCCATGACTGCCTCCCACAACGATTCGCGTTTTATTTTTCGCCTGGAGATAAAGGAATTCGGGATAGGAATATATGGTAAGATTCAGTTCTTTTGCCCTCAGTAGTTCAGGATTATCTCCACGAGCATGCATTCCGAGGATAACAGCATCCAGTTCCTTTGTGATCTTTTCGGGGAACCAGCCTGAACTTGCGGGTAAAAGTCCTTTTGCCAGCAAACGGCTTTTCGAGGGTTCAAATATTTCGTCATCGCTGCCGGTTACCTTGTGCCCGCTGTTATGCATGGCCAGCGCGAGGTTGTGCATTGCGCTGCCGCCGATTGCTATAAAGTGGATTTTCATTTCCCGTACTTTTTGGTTATTTTTGACGCTTCCCAAAGGGCTAAATTAAGCAATTCGCATGAAACTTTATTCACTCGAAACAGGAAATTTTAAAATTGATGCCGGACCCATGTTCGGAGTGATCCCTAAAACAATGTGGTCTAAGTTATGCCGGTCAGACGAAAACAACATGTGTTCCCTTGCCAATCGCTGCCTCCTGTGCGATACAGGGAAAAAACTTGTTCTGTTTGATGTAGGCGTGGGCAATAAAGTGAGCGAAAAGACCGTTAAGCAGACTCATCTGGACACCGAAAGAGACATCGTGTTTGCACTGAAAGAAAAAGGTTTCGGCCCGGAGCAGGTGACCGACGTGGTTTTCACCCACCTGCACTGGGACCATTGCGGCGGCGCCGTGGACTATAACAATGGCGTGCGCGGCGATTTCAAACGGGTCTTCCCGAATGCCGTGCACCATGTAAGCCGCATACAATGGGAATGGGCGATAAACCCCAACAAACGCGAAGCAGCAGGATATCCTCCCGATTACATTCTCCCTCTCGAAGACTACGACCTGAACCTTGTTGAATCACCCTGCGAAATTTTTCCCGGCATAGAACTTATCTTTTCCGATGGACACACTCCCGGGCAGATGATACCAATTATTGATACCGGCAAATTCAGGATCGCATTTGGCGGCGACCTTGTTCCTTCCTCTGCACACGTCAACCTGCTCTGGATCCCTGCATACGATGTTTTCCCTCTTTCGAGCATTGACGAAAAAGAGAATTTCCTTGAGCGCTGTCTCCGTGAGAACATTTATATTCTTTTCGAACACGACCCCGTTCACGAAATTGCTACACTGCAGGAAGGCCAGAAAGGCATAGAAGTAAATGAAACCCTTACATTAACCGAAGTCTGCAAACGTCATAATGCGAACTAGACTCCTATACACACTCACAGCAATCACGGCTCTTTTTTGCATAACATCATGCGAAACCAACGAGATTTTCGGCCCCCATCCCGACAAGATAATTGTGTCGAATCCCTGGGTGCTTAAAAGATTGGAATACTCATCCCAATACGAATCATTCGACATAGGCTGCAATATGTACTACTTCCGCAGCGATAACACATTCCGCAAAACCGATTGCAATGGCAACGACATTTCCCTGGGACCGTGGGAATTCCTTCACGAATACTCCTATATTAAAATCGGACCCAACACTTTTAAAATTATTTCCATCTCAAAAAAGGTAATGAACCTCCGTTACGGGGATGTTGAGTTGTGCTTTTTGCCCGTGAAGTGATTGCAACTAAAATCTGAATATCAAAATCCGAAACCGGAAGTGTCGGAAGCACGAAGTCGGAAGTCAGAAGTAGAGTTGGGCATGGGGCAGTATGCATTGCAGACTGTCAATTGCCAATTGCAGACTGCCGACTGCCAACTGCTGACTATCTGCTTCCAACTTCGTGCTTCCCACACCTCTGGCGTAAGCAACAATTCGAATTTCTAATTTCGTGCTTCGGATTTAAATACAAATTTTATAAACAGACTTTGCCCAAAAAATGCTATCTTCGCATATAAGTTATTCCGATGGGACTCCGTGATCTTATAAAGGTAGATGCATCATTCTATGATTTCGTCGGCAGGGAAACTGACGTGATCATTCGTCTGCATAATACCAATACTATTGATAATGCTCTGAATATAGTTGACGAAGGTTTTCGTTTTGTCAGCAGCCTTGATTACACAACTGATCCTTTATCATACAATGTAATAGAGGAAATAGATTATTTTATTGTGAAAAGGAAGTTCTACGGGAACTACACAGTAATTATGCATCTTGGAGGAGATCTCATGCAAAGGTATCTGGAGAAAATGAGAGCTGTCGGAATCCATGAACAAAAAGAACTGATATTTTCACAGATCACCGAAGAAATGAACGAGGACGGTCAGAATATAAATATACTTCACAGACAATTTGTGAAAGGATTTTACGACCAGAAGACCAAAGTAGGGTTCCTCAGCCCGTATTTCGACCCCCACCACGACGGCCCCGGATTCGAAACAAGCTTCGAAGCTTTTGTGAAAAAGTATAAAAAGACATAGATCTTTTCAATAGACGCATGAACAAGACCCAAGTCTCAAGACCCAAAATCCAAGCCCCAAGGGAAAAGCTACCTTGGAATTTGGATCTTGGCTCCTTTAGTAAAAGATTAATGTTTTTCTTTTCTATTGCTTAATGCAGGTTTAGTGGAATTTTGTGTTTTAGTGTTTTCGTGGCAAAAACTACTATGCCAATTTCAACAATATCAGCGTAGCGATAGCGTAGCGAATATCAGCGAAGCGAAAATCTACTTCAAAACATACACCCTGTGTATAGCCGACCTGTCCATCCATCCGTTGAAATTTGCGAATTCAAGCCAGCCGGGTGTGCTTTCGTAAACAATCTCAAAACGTGAACTGTCGATGCCAAGCTCCTTTTCGTTGCTTCGTTTTGTTTTCAGCAGAACTATCTCCCCGCCGGATTTAATACTGTCAATTTCTTCCGGAGTTTTGATTTCAATTAGTTTCATCGCACCCTGAAACCGGTAGAAATGCAGGTCAAGACAGAAGGGGTTGTACGGATTGTCCTTATAATAATATAGGGTGACTTTCTTTCCGCCGTAATTGCTGTTAATGAAATTAAGCTGCGAAATATTCGGGTCGGCAGGCTTATAAGCCATCGTCAACAGAAGGGGCAATGTAATTATCCAGAAAGCCCATCGCCATGAACAGTTCATCATTATCCCCGAAATTCTTTTTCCGGCATATCTTTTTCTGATATCATATAATACAGTTGCGATAATGAACGGGACAAAAACGGCAAGAGGAAAAAGAAATCTCAGTTCCTTGTGGGGGGTTATGAAATGCAAAGCCAGAAAAGGCACAATTGCCCATATAAGAAGGTGTTTTGGGAAACGTATTACGAAATAAATGATGCTTAACATAACAAGTATTCCGATGGGATATATCGCTTTCATTGCTGTTTCGTTGAAATAGAACCACCATGGCTCAACACCGTACGACGAAGCTTTCCCCTCAATTATATTTACGTAGAAATAATCCCACAGCGGAAACGCCCAGTTGCCATAAAGCCAGCGGTCGGTGATCGCGCCAATGATCATTACAGCAAAAAAACCTGCTATCATTAACGCGAGTTTCCTGATACGTTCCGTATCCATAAATGCAAACCAGAGTAAAATACCTGCCGTCATAAAAACCGACTGGTACCGGAACTGGAATGCAAGACCCAGCATCAAACCCACGGCAAAGACCTGTCGCAGGCTTACATCTTTTTGCATCAACATCCCCATGGCAACAAGCATGCAGGTGGCCGACCATGATTCGGAAGAAAAACGCACGCCTATAAAAGGAAGGAACCAGAAAAACAAAGATAAAAGCCACAGGTAACGCCTCCATCTATGCGACTCAAAAAACCTGACAACACGGCTGGTGAAAAAAATTAAAGCGAAAAGGAAAAGCAAACCCGAAACTATCCTTAAAAATGCAGCGATAATAAATGGATCGTCAGCCACAATTGAACGGAATGAACTTATAACACCATACGCAATAGCAGGCTGCAATCCCGGTCTTATGCGGTCCGAAAACTCCCATGCAAGATCAGACGTTGTGTTATTCCCCAGTTTGTATTCTGCAAATTCAATTATCTGATAATGCTCGTCGCTGTGATAATACCCCTCGCTGAACCAGGCTGTAACAAGGTATAACAGAACAGCGATCAGGATGAATTTTCTTTCTGTTTTGAAGGAATGTGTTTCTCCAGGATGTTCCATTCTCTAATTCGAAAATCTAATTGTAAATAAACAAAAATTATTCTTATAGTCCTATAACTCGTTTATATTTACCAAAGCCTGAATTATTCATATTAAGGACTAAAGTCCTGATTATAGTTGGATTATGTCTTACCCCGACCTTAAGGTCGGGGTAAGACATAAAACTGACCTGTTGGGGCTTTAGCCCCAAATGAATTAATCAGGATAGACATATACAAAACACTTTATTCAATATTGCATTATCACTTCGTTTTTCAGGCCGAAAATGTACAATGCAAATTATACTTGCAGGAAATTTACATCTGGGTTTATTATTGCTTCACCATCTTCCTCACCACAATCCCACTCTCAGTCTTCACCCTCAATGTATAAACCCCGTTACTCAGTTTAGAAATATCTAGGTTATTGGTTTTCTCTTTTAGAAATTTTGTATCGACTATTTGACCTTGTGCATTTATTATTTCAAGTGATGCGGTCTCAGCAATTTCAATGTTTAAGATGTTGGTGGTCGGATTAGGATAAATATTAAAGGTACTACTTTCTGATCTGAATTCATCAATGGATAAATAAGAAAAACAACTGTTGGCTGTATAAGGAGAGGTTGATGTTTGTGAAAAAGTTGTGCCATTATACGCTGACCCGGAAGATGTTGCGGAATTCAGAACTGTTTCACCGGCACCCTGAATATTACCGTTAAAATCATAATAAAACATCAGGCCGGTTTCACTGCCGGATAATTGCGTCTCCATCATAGTTGATATCTGCGTCTGGTTTCGGACATGATCCCATATTCGCATTTCATCGAGCAGACCATCGTAATACCATCCTAATGTGTCGGCTTTAAATCTGTAAACTCCAATTTTCATGGGTTCAGGAGAAAGAAAAAGATCTCCGCAATATCCCGAACCAAGTGTAAAACTTCCGGGTTGCAGAACTCCGTCAATATATACGTTAATAGATGCCGCAGAATAAGTAATTGCGATATGATAACATTGAGACTTGTTCAGAACAGTATTACATGTGTAGATAACAGAATTATTACAGTTACCATTGCAATTAAATGTAAAATATATCTGATAGCTGGCGCTTAATGTAACTGCAAATGAAAATTTACTTGTTACACATTCTGCTTTATTAATTATTGCCATAAAGTCATTAAATACCCTGCTTGTTCTCATCCAGAATTCAACAGTAAAATTATTGACCGGATATAATGTTGCTGAATGAGGAGTAACTATACAATTCTCCTCATCCTCATTAAATGTCAGCCCTGAAT
>CAZEWB010000246.1:0-5961 GCA_964515655.1 uncultured Bacteroidales bacterium | reverse complement strand
TGTGTTGGGTGTGTTTGGTTTGTTTTTTCCGATACTAAACAAAAGGCGCTTGAATAAGACCCAAGACAAAATCCAAGCCTCAAGACCCAAGATCCAAGCCCCAAGGAAAGTTACCGTGGAATATGGGTCTCTTTTGAAAAAGGTTTAAAAATAAGAACAAAAATTCTGATTGAGAAAAAATTGTATATTTTGGAAGTGAAACATAAACCAATCCTATGAGAAATTTAAACATTATAATTATTACCACTATTCTATTGGGATATACTACACAAGTAAATTCACAAATCCTGCTTCAGGTAGGCGATACCGTAAACCTAAGCGTTACAGGTATTGTAGCTGGAACCATACAATGGCAGCAAAGTGATGACAGTCTTGTGTGGGTGGATATATCAGGCGCAGTGAATAACCCGCAAACACTACTTGCCACTGCCTCGGCAACCGAAAAAAGATATTACATGGCCAAAGTAACCGATCCGCTTTGCCCTCCGGCAACACCGGTTTTCAGTAGTCCCATACAGCACAGAGTAAAAACCCTGGTACAGATTGGCGATTATTATGAAGGGGGCATAGTTTTTTGGATAGATGGCACAGGTCACGGGCTTATTGCCCCGCAACAAGACCAAAGCACAGGAGTACAATGGGGTTGTTTCGGAACATCAATTCCCGGCGCTACATCATTAACCGATGGCAATGAAAACACAACTGCCATATATAACAACTGTGCCACCCGCCCTATTGCAGCCAGTATATGCTACGACCTTGTGTTTAACGGCTACAGCGACTGGTTTTTACCTGCAAAAGATCAGTTGAATTACCTCTATCAGCAACGTGCACTTGTTGGCGGTTTTACTACTGGCACCTATTGGAGCAGTTCCGAGAGCACTACAAACTTCGCATGTAAACAATTCTTCTCCGATGGCATTCAGGCCTACGGCAGTAAGAGCAACTTCAACTACGTTCGTTGTGTTCAGTCTTTTTTGTCTGAGGGGATTTTCAATTTTACAGCTTCTGTTACAGATCAGCCAGAAACAGTTAGTATTTCAACCGAACCCCAAATGCAAAACTTGTGCTTTGGCAGCAGTGTTACATTTTCTGTAACAGCAATCGGTACTGCACCTGTTTCATACAAATGGAAAAAAGACGGAGTTGATATTTCAGGTGCAACAAGCAATACTTATACAAAAAGCGGCTTAACACTTGTCGATGAGGGTATATACAGCTGCGAAGTAACCAATCTTTGCAGAACTGTTGCAAGTAATAATGCAGAACTAAAAGTAATTCAACTGTCAGCCGATGCCGTCCCCGATATACGAATATGTGATGATCAGAATGCACAGCTGCTAGTTTCAGTGAACACTAACCATCCTGCAGAATCTGGTATCTATTCATATACATGGTCACCGGCAATGGGTTTAAGTGATGCAAATATTTATAATCCCGAAACCACAATTACAGTCACTACAGATTATTCAGTAAATATTACCGATGAAGTTGGATGTACGGCATCAGACACAGTAAACGTTCTTGTGCAAAATGTATTTCAAAACGAAGAGATATGCCTTGTCTCAGTTGATACAATAGCATGGAAAAACAAAGTAATGTGGGAAGGAACTACTGATGTGGGAACAGAAAAACACTGGATTTACAAAGAAGTAGTTACCAATATTTATAACTGGATTGGCGAAGTTACTTATGGTAGTCCTACATTCTTTATTGATAACGCAAGTAACCCCGAATCGCACAGCGACAGATATAAAATTACTGTAATAGATACCTGCAATGGCGAATCGGCCAGAAGCGCATACCACAATACTATGAACTTAGTTGTTTCAGTATTTGGCAGTACAATGGGATTAGTATGGACAGAATACGAAACAGAAGATGGCTCTTACACACCCGACCAGTATTATATTTACAAAGGGCCAACACCGCAGGACATGACCTTGCTTACTACAGTTACAGGTTCTCAGAATACATATAACGATGTTAATGTTTTCGACCTGCAATATTACATGATAGGCGCACAGCGCGACTGCAATGTTTATCCGACATATTCCAATAAGCGCGACAACGGGCTAGTGGAAGTTAACGCAACAAGTTTGACGGGAACAATATTAATTTCGCCTAATCCTATGACCACCTCTGCTACACTGGAAATACCGAACTTTTAATCCGAAATCCGAAGCACGAAATCCGAAATTCGAATTTTGGATATTACCGGCAAAGTTGTTCGCACCTTGCCCCTCACCCCTTCTTGTCATCCTGAGCAAAGCGAAGGATCTCCCCATGCCCGGATCACAATCGAACGCGGAGACCTTAAACCCGGAATCTACTTCGTAGAGCTAAAGGCAGACAGGATTTACAGGGGCAAACTGGTAGTTGAATAGTTGAGCGGATATATAAATGATAGTGGCAAGTTTAATAAAATAGACATTAAAATATTTGTTTCCCATTAAGGAAACTATTATCTTTGCATTAAATAGAAAAAAATGACAGCCAGATTTGATGTTCGGTTTTTGGAAGAAGCCAATCAATTTCTTGACAATCTTGATGAAAAAGCAAAAGATATGAAACAGAAAGGTTTAAAAACTTACACGCTTGATGAGATCACCGACAAACACATCGGCAAACGTGGTAGTTTAAAGCGTGAGGCATTTGAATATGAATTAAGAATGGATTTGCTTGGTGAAGCGATCAAGCAGGCCAGACTTCAAAGAAACCTCACACAAGAAGAGCTTGGACGTTTAGTAGGTGTCCAGAAAGCACAGATTTCAAAACTTGAAAATAGTCTGACTGACGCAAGATTTGAGACAATCATTAAAGTTTTCAGAGCATTAAATGCAAAGATCAATTTTAATGTAGAACTATTGAATTGTAATGTGAAACTTGCATGAAAAAAAAAACAGCCACTAATACGCTGCAAGCCCAATTTAGCCAAGAAAGACCACCTTTACAAAATTGTCGGGATGTGGTGTGGGCAGAACCCGGGCCAGCAGCGAGAACGATATGAAAACGAGCATTGTCTTTTCATTTGCATTTATTCTTTGCATACAATGTGCAATTGCACAACACCCGCAATGGATGGGAAGCGCATTTCCCGGACCTGTTTTTTCTCTTGCGGTAAACAACAATTACCTGTATGCAGGAGAAGGGAATATGCTGGCCATTTACGATATCACGGATCCTCTGAACCCGATAAATACCGGTCATTGCCATACCACAGATTGTATTACTTACATTTCTATATATAACGGCAAATGTTATGCAGGCAACAACGGCATGGGTATTACAGAGCTGAACGTCAGTGATCCTTCTGCCCCTTACGTGGAAAGGTATCTTTTTACTGACCTTGTTGCGGGATATAATCCGGCAATAGACAACAACACCGGTTTTTTCCCGATGGGTTCATCCGGGCTGTGGGCGATAGATATCGGGAATAACGATTCACTTCCTTTCGCGCAATGGGGCAACATTCCTGCAACCCATGACTTTTGTATTGATGTTGTTAAAAAAGACAGCATGCTTTATGTGAGTGACAGGCTAAACGGCATCTATATTCTCAAGTACAAGAACAACGTTCTTACACAAATATCGAATCATGCTTTCAGCAGTTACTGGGCTTTGGAATGCGAAACAGATGATTCGGCAAATTACCTTTATGTTGCCGGATACAGGGTGGCTTCAGGCATCCCGACATCTGATACCCTGAGTTTTTGGGTCTTTGATATCCAGGATGCATCAAACTGCCAGCTAATAGGGACCTACAAACACCCTCCCATTCCTTCTTATCCTCTCGACCTTAAAGTAAAGAACAACATTGCATACATCGCCTCATGGGGAGACGGAATAATCATGGTGGATGTTTCTGTCCCTCAGAATATGCATCAGGCAGGTGTTATCCCTACAGCCGATGCATCAAACTGGGTGGATATAAAGGACACCGTAGCCTGGGTTGCCGACCTGTCTGCCGGTTTTAAATCGGTTTCTGTATCTGATATTGCAAACCCCGTTGTTTTATATAAGAACGATACTATGGGCGACACACACGGGATAGCAAAATCAAGTGATTATCTGTATACCTCATTAAAAGGGAAAGGGCTGGAAATAGCTTTTAATAATTCAGGCGTTCTTTCTGAAAGAACATTTTTCCCCATATCAGCACAAATATATGCTCCGTTGGTTACAGACAGCCTGCTTTTTGTACCTGCATGGGACAAGGGCGTAATAGTTTACAACATTAGTAATCCTGAATACCCGGACAGTCTGACCTGCATTAAACATACGGGCGATAACGGCGCCATTTCTGTTCATATAAGCAACGGACAAATGGTTGTTGCCGAAGCAACATATTATTTCGGTCTGTGGCGGAACTGCAACATATATGTCTGGAATATTTCACAGCTATTATCTCCGGTATTGCAAGGGTCAAAGCAATTTCTGACACTCACTATTCCTTATGATCTGCCTGTGTATAACATCGCCAGGTATAATGACCTTGTTGCGCTCACGCAATGGCACGATGTGCTTAGCGGAAATTTCTGGCTTTTTGACATCAGTAATCCGCAAAATATAACTATAGCGGATAGTATTACAGGTACTCATTCTTCGGATGTGAGAATTTTTGAATCCGGGTTGAATTTATATGCAGCGGTATCTGTTGGTTCTGCATTTCCCACAGTTGAAAATGGCCTTGAAATTTATAATATTACAGATCCTGCACATATTACAGAGAGCGGTTATTATTATGCCGGGAATACAGGCAACAGGCTCAACGGACTGGATATTTATGGATCACAATATGCTGTTACTGCAGAAGGGGGCGTTAATTCGAAAGGGACGTTGAGGATAATTGATATTTCGAACCCGGCCAATCCCTTTATTTCCGATTCACTTTACATTGGCAGCAATACTTCGAATAACCAAGTAAAAATAGACGGGAATTCCATTTATCATTCTTCCGGTTCAACAGGCCTGATGCTTTTTTCGTGGAACCCGGTTACAGGGATAGCAGAGCGGACGGATTTTTCAGAGGAGATCATAGTTTTCCCAAACCCGATGACGATCACTGCTACTTTTGAGATATTAAACCTTAAATCCGAAATCTTAAATCCGAAATCCGAAGGAAGTTTTTCGAATTTCAATATTCGGATTTATGATTTAACCGGGAAGGTTGTCCGCAGCGAACCCATCACTCCTTCTTGTCATCCTGAGCAAAGCGAAGGATCTCCTCATACCCGGATTACAATTGAGCGTGGCAATTTGAAACCTGGAATTTACTTTGTAGAATTAAAGACAGACATGATGTACAGGGTCAAACTGGTGGTTGAATAACGAAAGTTAATTTGGTTTTTAACAGGAATGAGAACATCTGCATCAGTTCAAAAAAGAAGACATGTGAGACAAATCGTGTTCACAGGAATAACTTTTCTGATAATTCTGATATTTTCTGATTGTTCAGGATACAAAGACCTGAATAAGGCGTTGGCGGATCCGGAAAATGTCACAAAATTAAAAATCAAATACGGGCGTCTCGACAGCCTTCCACGAGAGATTGCAAATCTGACGAATCTGAAAACACTTTATTTATTCAAAAACAAAATGACTGTAATTCCTGAAGAGATCGGGAATTTAAAAAAATTAGAGACTCTGGTCATTAGTAGCAATCGACTTGTTTCTATACCTGCATCAATAGGTCAGTTGACAAAACTTAAAAAGATATCACTTAAACATAACAGGATTCTGCAATTACCAAATGAAATAGGTAACTTAGTAGATTTAGAAGAATTGTACGTAGAATATAATGATCTGATCACTCTTCCTTCAAGCATCGGAAAGTTACAAGCCCTGAAATATTTAAGCATTAATGATAATAACCTGTATACAATTCCAACTGAAATCGGTAAATTAAACCACCTGCGTTTTTTTATTATTGGAAAAAACCACCCAAACACACCCAACACA
>CAZEWB010000245.1:4072-5967 GCA_964515655.1 uncultured Bacteroidales bacterium | reverse complement strand
GACGGAAAAAAATTAAGGGTCACCGAAATAAAAATAGTTTCAGAGAACCGTTATGCATATTTCAGGCTTTGTCACAATCTGAAACCTTTTAATTTCAGAATGTACGACGACGGTCTTATTTTACGCAACCGTTTCGGGAACCTGCTGCTGATAAACGAAGTTGACATGAATGACTACCTGTGCGGTGTCCTTGAGATGGAGGCCGGGAAAAAGAAGCATTCCGAATATTACAAGACACAGGCTGTCCTATGCCGCACGTACTGGGCAAAAGCACGCCCCAATCACTATGCAGAGGGATTCGAGTTATGCGACGGGACGCACTGCCAGGCCTTCATGGGAAAATCATCTGAAGTTAAAGCAATAGTTGATGCCGTTATTGCTACTGAAGATATCATTGCATGTGATACTTCCGGGATGCCAGTCACGGCTGTCTTTCACAGTAACTGCGGAGGCGAGACCGAAGCTTCGGAAAATGTATGGTCGAACCCAAAACCCTATCTGAGACCGGTAAAAGACCCATATTGCAAAGAATCTTCGAACGCAACATGGACGCAGACAATAACAGAGAAGGACTGGATGCAATACCTGAGATCCTGCGGCTTTAAAACTGACAGCACAAGCGATATTTCGAACTACGGTTTTTCACAGGAAAACAGGACAAAGTACTATAAGGTCGGAAACGACTCGGTTGCATTTGTCAGAATGCGCAGTGAGCTGAAACTGAAGTCCGCTTTCTTTTCCGTTGTACCTGGCGTAGGTAATGTTAAACTATACGGCAGAGGTTACGGGCATGGAGTCGGTCTGTGTCAGGAAGGCGCAATGAATATGGCGAAAAAGGGGAAATCGTTCGAAGAGATAATCCACTTTTACTTCACCGGCGTTGAGCTGAGATCGATCTCAGAAGATGAAATATTCCAGAGACCAAAAGATAATTTGCAAAATAACTGAACAAAGGCATGAATGGTATTCACTCTTCGAAATACGAAAAAGAACATACGAAATTACGAAATACGAAAATATGAAACCACCTCTTCTAAGAAATGATTTAGTTTACCCTGAATTGAGCTATAAACTGGTTGGATATGCATACGAAGTTTTTGTTGAACTTGGTCCGGGACATTCTGAAAAAACATATCAAAAAGCATAATTCGTATTTTCGTAATAATTTCGAAGGAATAATAATACCTAATAATAGTAACAAAATTTACACAATGAAACAGGAAGAATTCAAAATCATTAAACCCGAAGAAATTCAGGACAACGTTTTCAAACTTATCGACAAGGACTGGATGCTGATAACAGCAGGCACGTACGATAAATACAATTGCATGACAGCAGCATGGGGCGGAATGGGAATACTCTGGAAAAAACCGGTTGCATTTATTTTTATAAGACCTACACGTTATACATTTGAATTCACAGAAGCAAATCAGCGTATGTCGCTTTGCTTTTTCCCCGAAAAGTATCGCGAAATTCTTAATCTTTGCGGAACAAAATCAGGCAGGCAAATTGACAAGATGCACATTGAAGGGCTGACACCTATGATAACAGGCGAAGGTACAACCTTTTACCAGGAAGCACGCATGGCAATATTCGTAAAGAAATTATATTCACAGTTCATAGATAAAAGCTTGGTGCTTGAACCTTCCATACACAAGTTATACAGCAACGACTACCACAAAATGTACATCTGCGGGATCGAAAAAGTGATGGTTAAAGGGTAAAGCCCCTTCCTGTATTATAAGTCTATAATAGAGGTTATTATATATAATATTGACATGTTTAATAAAAAATAGCATGTTAAGAGAATAACGATAGAATGTTTGACATATATTTGACGGGATATAATTTTTATATATGAAGACTCATAAATACACACCAAACACACCCAACAC
>CAZEWB010000245.1:0-4062 GCA_964515655.1 uncultured Bacteroidales bacterium | reverse complement strand
TGTGTTGGGTGTGTTTGGTTTTGGGGGTGTTAGGTCTTGCCATTGCCAAAGCCCTTTCGTACAAAGGGGCGGAGGTTCTGGTAATAGACAGGGACAGCGAGATAATCGAAAGCATTTCTGATGAAGTGTCACTGGCTATCGTATGCGATGCCACAGATAAAAGGGTACTTCTGTCGCAGGGTATAGATGAATTTGATGCTGTGGTAGTTGCAATAGGCGAGAATTTCGAGGAACTCCTGTTATGCTGCGTTACTTTGCTTGAGATAGGTGTTAAACGAATTGTTGCCAGAGCTCATGGAAAGAACCAGAAGCACATACTGGAAAAAGTAGGAATTACCGAGTTGCTTTCGCCCGAAGATGAGGTTGGTATTGTTGTCGCGGAACGACTTCTTAATCCCGGCCTTGTTTCATACATGAAATTCCCCGACGACTTCCTGATCGTAGAAATAAAAGCTCCTGCAAAATTTATAGGCAGAACACTGGAGGATATTAATCTGAGGGATAAGTATAAACTCAGCCTTATAATGCTGAAAAGGAAAATTCTGACAACAAAGAACGGGAAAAATATAGAAGAACAGCATACCGAAGGGGTTCCTAGTTCAAAAACCATAATTAATCCTAACGATACACTTGTACTATTTGGAAAGAACAAAGATCTTGACAGGTTACAGTTTATATATCTGTAATAACCTATCATGTCTTTCCGAAAAATACATATAATAAGGGAATTCCTGAACTTACGGATTTATAGCAGTAAGGCATTCGTTTTATATTTATTACAGGCACTTAGTGTATTAGTTACAACATCTGCCCTGGGCAGCATAATATATTATTATGGATTCCCAAAAACTACTGTTACTGCAGGCTATTGCCTGCTTATACTTAAGATCAGTTTTATATTCTATATTTTCAGGTATTTTATCAGGGTCATTTATGAATTCAAACCCCTGCAATATATAAAACAGACCTGGTTCGAAGGTCTTTTTGTATTGCTATTACTTATTAACGGTTTTTTCGTTGAAGTATTTAATGTTCCTTTTTTCGAGTACAACACTGTTAACGAGTTTTTCGAAGGCTTCGGGACTTTTACAATACTGCTTACACAAGGGTATTTTGTCGTTATTTTGTTTATCGACATGGCCAAACTTGCGCAACGCCTGGGGGTTTTCAAACTGGGCCCTTCCGAACTGCTTTCGTTTTCTTTTGTTGTACTGATCATGTCAGGAGCCGGTTTGCTGATGCTTCCCGAAATGACGGTAAACCATTCTATTTCTTTTGTTGACGCACTTTTTACTTCAACAAGCGCATCGTGTGTAACCGGGCTGGTATCTGTTGATACCGCAACTTTTTTCACAATAAAAGGCAAGATCATCATCATGATGCTTATTCAGCTCGGCGGACTTAACATTATAACTTTTGCAGCATTTTTTGCGACATTTTACAGAGAATCCGGAATGAGATACCAGACACTACTAAAGGATATGTTCAGTTCCGACAGGGTTACAGACACCAGGAATACTCTCCGGAATATCATAATCTCAACTTTAATTATTGAAGCAATCGGTACATTTATAATATATAACCAATGGACACCGGGTATTAATTTCGAAAGTATAAAAGATAAAGTATTCTTTTCTGTATTTCATTGTGTATCCGCCTTTAATAATGCAGGATTCTCATTGTTTTCAAACGGCCTGTACGAAGAGGTGGTAAGAAATGCATTTGGTGTTCATATAACAATTGCCTGTTTAATTATTCTTGGCGGCATAGGATTTCCGGTATTAATAGACCTTTTTTCGATCAGAAGCATTAAAGAAAGGATCAGGTCGCCCTGGAAAGGATTAAAGATCCATACTAAAATCGTTTTATACACTACATTCATACTTATTGTGTCGGGAATGGTTTTGTTTTACTTTCTCGAAAAGGACAACACAGTTGACAATTCAAGCCCGCTGTCGGTATTTACTTCCTGTTTTTTTCAATCTGTAACAGCCCGTACTGCCGGCTTCAACACAGTCGATTTTACCAGGCTCGGACAACCAATATTAATAGTTTTTATTGTTCTTATGTTCATCGGAGCTTCCCCGGTTTCAACCGGCGGTGGCATTAAAACCACAACATTCGCGTTACTTTTTAAGTCAGCTGTCGCAACTATCCGCGGAAAGAAGAATATCGAGATATTCAAAAAAAACATTCCGTTTGAATTGATCGACAGGGCATATTCCATCCTGTTATTCTCGATTTCCCTTATCGTAATTTCGGTATTCTTCCTGACAATAACCGAACCGGATAAGAATTTCCTTAATTTGTTGTTCGAAGAAGTCTCGGCATTCGGAACTGTCGGATTGACAACCGGAATTACATCTTATTTGTCAGAGGCCGGTAAATATATTTTAATCACTTCGATGTTCGTGGGACGCATCGGCCCCTTAACCCTGGCGCTGGCTCTTGTACGCAGGGTCGAAAACTACAGGTACAAATACCCCGACGCAAATATTATTGTTGGTTAAAATAAATCGTATATTAGCATTGTAAACCGATCGCTAAAAAACCACAAGATATGAAACCCATACTACAATTTCTGACAATTCTGTTTGCAATAATATTTTTCAGCAACAACTCCAGCGCCCAATGGACACAACTGAATTCTGGCACTACCGACGATCTTTTTGCGGTATATTTCCCTTCTGTTGATATTGGCTATGCTGTTGGCATGAGCGGAAAGATAATTAAAACAACCGATGGCGGTTCAACATGGGACAGTCAAAGTTCAGGCACCTCAAATTCATTGTATGCCGTATATTTTATTGATGCAAATAACGGTTATGCTGTGGGAGGCGCAGGAACCATCCTTAAAACCACTAACGGCGGAACAAGCTGGAGCATAAAGACCATCTCTCCTCTTGATACTTATTTTTCAGTATTCTTTACAAGTTCATCTACCGGATTTGTTGCCGGCGGAGATGGCGGAGGTGAGATAATTTTAAAGACCACCGACAGCGGAACAAATTGGAACGGGTATTCTCTGGGAACAACCACATATCTCTGGTCTATCCGTTTTGCTGATGCTTCTACGGGATATGCTGCCGGTTGGGATGGCAAAGTATTAAAGACAACCAACGGAGGCACATCGTGGACATCGCTCAGTTCGGGGGTTACAAGCATGATCTATTCAATATTCTGTACAAGCGCAACAACGTGTTATTTCAGCACTGATGCAGGAGTAATTAAAAAGACCACAAACGGCGGAAGTTCATGGACAACCCAAAGTTCTACTACTACCGAAGGACTTGAATCAATTTGTTTCACTTCGGCTGATACAGGATTTGTTGTTGGCTGGAACGGAAAGATCCTTAAAACCACGAACGGAGGGGCAAACTGGGTCTCTCAGACATCAGGGACAATGGCAATTCTGGAAGGAGTGCATTTTCCAAATTCAAATATCGGATTTGCAGTAGGCAGCGGCGGCACTGTTCTTAAATATAACGCCACTACAGGTATACCGGAAACGGAAAATGATGCTTCTGTTAATGTTTTCCCTAATCCGTTCACAACTTCAACAAACATCAATATAAATTACAACCTGCAAAATGCCACTCTTACAATTTTCAACACCTTAGGACAAACAGTACAACAAAAAGACTATCTGTACGGCAACACCATTTTGGTTGACCGAAGCAATCTGCCTGATGGAATTTATGTTTTTCGAATCAAAGAAAGAGACCAAATACTGAATGGGAAATTTATTGTTGAATAAAATCCAGTGTATATTCGAGTCGTTAACTTCTTAAAAAAAAGAAAATATGATCGACAAAAAAATTAAGAATAACATCAGGGCTGAAGCAAAACAATTGCTGAAACAAGGAAAATCAAGGCAGGAGACTTACATGACCCTTAAAGAAAAATATAAATATTCAAAGGAAGTTGCCGATACTGTTAAATATCTCCCTTCAAAAGCAGCAAAAAAGAAATATCAGGTATGGAATTATCTGCTTCTTGCCATACTCATTATCTTAACAGCTCTTTTAATGATCGCAGTGCCATCAGTGGGAATTATCCTGT
>CAZEWB010000244.1:4084-5986 GCA_964515655.1 uncultured Bacteroidales bacterium | reverse complement strand
GATTATCAAAAGCGCTCGAAACATACCAGGTAGCGCTTAATGTTGATATGGAATTAAACGACAGCCTGAATATTTCTGTCTCACTTAACCAGATTGGAAATATTTACAGACTCACAGACAACTATAATAAGGCGATAGAATATTCCCTGAAAAGTTTTTTGATCGCACAGAATATTGGATTTAAAGAATCCATTAAATATGCCAGTCAGAATCTCATCGAGTGTTACGCCAAACTGAATAATTATAAAAAGTGTTTCGAGTATTTTAATATATACAATGCAATAAAAGATAGTATATACAATGAACAAAGCAGCCGCCAGCTTCACGAAATGGAAACCATTTACCAGACTGAAAAGAAGCAGTTGCAGATAGAAAAACTAAACAAGGAAAAAGAATTACAGCAATCGGAAATACTCCGTCAGGAAGAAAAAGGAAGGCAACAAAAACTGATAATCATTTTTATTATTGCAGGATTTGTTATGATATCGGTCTTTGCTTTATTTGTAGTACAACGCCTGAGAATCACACGCAGACAAAAACTCATTATCGAAAAACAAAAGGCATTGGTTGATGAGAAAAATATACTACTGAACCAGCAAAACGAGGAAATAAAAGCACAGCGTGATGAAATTGAAGCACAGCGCGACGAAATTTTAACCCAGCGTGACGAAATTTTAACCCAGCGTGACATTCTGTTTATACAAAAGGAACAGATCGAGGAAATACATAAGGAGCTTACCGATAGCATTACATACGCGAAACGGATACAACAAGCGATGCTCCCTGATCTTAACAAGGTCCTTAGTCGGCAGTCACCAGCCGACAGTCTGCAAATCGACCTGGTCATTGCTGACTGCGGACTGAAGACTGCAGACTATTTCGTGTTATACAAACCAAAAGACATAGTAAGCGGAGATTTCTATTGGGCAACAAAGATCAATGAATACCTGATACTTTGTGTAGCTGATTGCACCGGACACGGTGTGCCGGGCGCTTTCATGAGCATGCTTGGGGTAAGTTTCCTGAACGAAATTGTCAGAAAAAAAGAGGTGACAAAAGCAAGTGATGTACTTAATCATCTGAGAAATTCTATTATTGAAGCATTACAGCAAAAAGGCGATTCTGATGAGCAAAAGGACGGCATGGATATTTCTATTTGTGTAATAAACACATTAATTAACACTCTTCAGTACTCAGGAGCTAATAATCCTCTTTATCTGGTTACT
The DNA here is from genome assembly GCA_964515655.1 of uncultured Bacteroidales bacterium. Classification (GTDB taxonomy): domain Bacteria; phylum Bacteroidota; class Bacteroidia; order Bacteroidales; family GWA2-32-17. The sequence continues at coordinate 4,760 of CAZEWB010000244.1, read as the reverse complement.
GGTTGCTCGTCTCTGGTGGCTGGCAACCAGGAACCAGAAACCAGAAACCAGCAACTTATTGAACTGAAGGCCGATAAGCAGCCGGTTTCTATATATGAAAGAATGTCACCCTTTACTGACAAAGAAATACAATTGAATAAAGGCGATTGCATTTACCTTGCAAGCGACGGATACGAAGATCAGTTCGGTGGTCCTAAGAATTCCAAATTCATGGTTAAACAGCTTAAAGGACTTCTTACATGCATTGCCTGCAAACCTATGAAAGAACAACAAAATATTCTGAACGAAACATTTGAGAAATGGAAAGGAAATGAGGAGCAAATAGACGACGTAACAATTATGGGATTAAGAATATGAATGTAATATAGTAGCTCATGTACTTTAATAATTCCGATAAGATCTTTCCATGTTAGGACTCGTTGTACTACAGGCAGCAATGATGGCAGAATTATTGATATTGTTCACCATTCTTTTCACCATAAACTTTCCCTTTTGTCTTACCCTTATTTGTCCTCCTGAGCGCAGCGAAGGATCTGTGGCCTTATACTTGAGATTCTTCGCTGCGCTCAGAATGACAAAGAAGAAAGCGGTGCGGGCCCCGATGCGGCACGCCACCCAAAAAACACCGCCTTTCGAAAAGATAGAAATGTATGTGTTAAGTAAAGGAGGAATCATG
>CAZEWB010000244.1:0-4074 GCA_964515655.1 uncultured Bacteroidales bacterium | reverse complement strand
GCCCCCCACCGCTTCATCCACGTCCTTTCGAATCGTGAGAATGGTATGTGTAAAGTAAGGGAGGAATCTTGATTTAAATTCCCCTTTGTTTACAATTGTATCGTTTTTTTTCTTATATTTGGTAAAAAATAATACACCATAAATGAAAGTAATAAGACAATTATTATCTTACTTGATGATATTAGTTTCATCCGCTATATACTCTCAACCCGATACTTGTAATGCAATTTTTTGTTACTCTGCTGTATCAGACTCAGCTGAAGGTTATATTGTTACATTTCAGAATAATTCCACTTCATATAACCCTATTGTTGATACTTATTGGGATTTTGGAGATGGTTCGACAAGTACAGTATTGAATCCCACTCATGGTTATTACATGGTAGTAGATGGTTATATAGTAACACTTCAAATAATTACTTCAACTGGATGTATGGATTCTTATACTGACACTTTAGCAATTGGCAACACTTGTGATACTAATAATCATGTTGTTTCCCTTCCAGGAAAAGAAAATATTATTCTATTTCCTACAATTGTAAGCAACACTTTTAAAATAGTGAATAATGAATATAATGTTCCTGTTCGTTTCTCGCTAATTGATGAATTTGGAAAGACTGTTTTAGAATTATTTTTATTTGAATATGAAACAGAAATTTGTAAGCAAAATATACCAAATGGAATTTATTTCTACAAAATTGACACACATGAAAAATTAATAAAGAGGGGTAAGATAATCTTTGACTAATATAAATAATTACATCCCCCCTCAGTCACAATATTTACCTCACCTCCCCAACGCCTGCTTTACAACTTCTGCCACTACTTTAAAAACTGCATCGGTTTTTTTCATGCCGCCCTTGGTATTGCTGCAATCAATAATATAATGGTCGGGTTCTCTTCTGAACAATTTTAAATACTCGTCACGAACTTTTTCCTGGAACGAAATATTCTTTTCATGAATGTCCTTCTTCCCTTTAAGGTATTTGCGGTCGTCGCCTTTGCGGGTTTTGGACAATTTTTTTTCCACAAACGATACCGGCACATCAAAAAACAAGGTCAGGTCTGGTATAGGAAGGTCGTACAGGTTGTATTCAAGGTCGTACATCCAGTTTTTCAGTGCATCCTTATTCGCTTGTCCTACCTCCTTTGCACACTGGTATGCAATGTTAGAATCAACATACCTGTCAACAATAACATAATCGAATGACCTGATCTTTTCGCTCAGTATTTCTTTTGCATCAAACTGGTCGCCGGCATATAGCGTGGCAACAATATAGGGGTTAACCTGATCGTTTTCACCGAAATCCCCTCTCAGGAAACGGGCGATAAGTATTCCGAACCGCCTGGAAGCCATGTTCGGAAAGTGAAAGGTAAAAACTGTCTTACCCTGCTTTATCAGATATTCAGCAAGCATTTTTATCTGGGTTGATTTCCCTGACCCGTCGAGTCCTTCGAAAACAATAAAGCGCATTAAAATTTAGTATTTTTGCGAAAATAATGAAAAGTTGTGACGACAGGAAATAATAAAAGAACAATCCTTTGTAAAGGTCAGATAATTCTGCTTGACGAACCACGTATCATGGGAATTCTGAACATCACACCAGATTCATTTTATGACGGAGGCAGGAACAGTGACCTTAAAGAAATTGGCGTAACAGTTGAGAAAATGCTGACTGACGGAGCAACATGGATAGATATCGGGGCTGTTTCCACACGCCCCAAAAGCGATCCCGCCGACTATGAGACCGAAAAACAACGCCTGGAGCCGGTTCTGAAACTTATCAGCAAAAATTACCCGGATGCACTTGTTTCCGTGGATACTTTCAGATCAGAAACAGCAAAAATGGTGGTGGAGAAATTCGGCGTCTGCATGATAAACGACATCTCGGCCGGTGAAATGGACAAAGAAATGATAAAGACTGTAGGAAAACTAAATGTTCCATATATCGCAACGCACATGAAAGGGACACCCAAAAACATGCAGTCGGAAAAGAACACGAAATACGGAGATATTATAAATGAAATAATACAATATCTGGCTCAGAAAAAAGAGATACTTAACAGATTCGGAGTAACAGATGTGATCGCCGATCCTGGTTTTGGCTTCAGTAAAACACAAACACAGAATTTTACAATCCTTAAGAACCTGGCAAAATTCCGAATACTGGATTGCCCGATAATTGCAGGTATCTCACGAAAGTCAATGATTTATAAAACAATCGGTTGCACTCCTGATGAAGCTCTTTCCGGAACACTTTCGGCAAATACGCTTGCCCTAATCAACGGAGCAGATATTCTTCGCGTTCACGATGTTAAGGAAACGGCAGACATTATTAAGATATTTAAACAATACACTCAATCATAATTTTTAATATTTTTACTTTTTAAACAGAAAGAATTGGTAACTCTTTTTTTAAGTATCAGCGTTTTCGATATCCTCGATATTCTAATAGTGGCATATCTGCTCTATTATATCTATATGCTGATAAGAGGTTCGGTTGCCATAAACATTTTCGTTGCCATTGCCCTGCTTTATTTTATCTGGCAGATTGCCAAGAGCCTTAACATGGAAATGATAAGTACTATTTTAGGGCAGATAATGGGCATCGGGGTCATAGCGCTCCTGATAGTTTTCCAGCAGGACATACGCCGTTTCCTGATAATGGTCGGTAACCGTTATTTTACATACAACAATAAGTTTTCTCTCGAGCGGTTCTTTTCCTTTAAACTTAGTACAAAGATTGACCTCGATCTGGATGCCGTATCGGAAGCCTGTGAAAAGATGGGCAATGAAAAAACAGGTGCCTTAATAGTAATATCACGAAGGATGGACCTCCTGGCATATTCCGAGATAGGAGAAGAGCTTCAGGCGAAGGTATCAGTAAGCTTAATACTTTCAATTTTCCAGAAAGACGGCCCGCTGCACGATGGCGCAATAATTATACACCACAACAGGATCAAGGCTGCAAGATGTATTTTGCCAATCAGCGAAAACCCGAATCTTCCTTCTGAATATGGTATGCGCCACCGTTCAGGACTTGGGATGTCGGAAGTAAGTGACGCTATCATTATCATTGTTTCCGAACAGACCGGGCAGATAAGCGTAGCAACACATGGAGAGATAATTGCAAATCTGAATCGTAATTCATTGAAAATATTATTAATGAACGAACTTTCAAAGTAATGAAAATAGCAATAGCCGGTTCAACAGGATTTATTGGTACTTACGTAAGCCGTTATCTGCAAGGACTCGGACACGAAATTGTACCGATGCTTCGTGAGGATTTCACACAGCACAATATTTCATTCAGAATGTTAGGTTGCGATGCTGTCATTAATTTAACAGGTTCGCCAGTATTACGCAGATGGAGTGCATCTGCGCGTGAGAATATTACTGAAAGCCGGATAGGGACGACTTCTTCGATAGTTCATACAATTTCTGTGATAAACCATCCCCCTAAACTTTTAATCAACACATCTGCAATAGGAATATATAGCGACACACAGGTTCAGACAGAAACAAATTTCAAACATGCAGAAGGGTTTCTTCCGGATTTAATAGAAAAATGGGAAGACGAAGCAATAAAAGGAATATACTCAGGTACCAGAGTTGTGATTGCCCGGCTGGGTGTTGTTCTGGGTAAAAAAGGCGGTATTATTAAAAGCCTCAGTTCGATGTTCAGATTCGGAATGGGGTCTCGTATCGGAAACGGAAAACAAAAGATCAGCTACATTCATATCCACGACCTGGCAAGGGCAATAGAATTTTTTATTAACAACGAAACAACAAATGACGTTTATAACCTGACAACACCATATCCTGTTACAAACAAAGAATTCATTAGAAAACTTGCTGTTTCATTAAAAAAGAAACCTATTGTGCCTGTACCTTCGTTCCTGTTAAAGTTGTGGTTCGGTGAGGCATCGTCATTTGTTCTTACAGGACAGGAAGTCCTTCCAAAACGGTTGACCGATGGCGGCTTCTCCTTTCAGTTCCCGGATGTTGACAGTTGTTTGAGGGATCTGGGGAAATAGCAAAACGATTTTTATATGTATTGTGCGGTGCGAGCC
>CAZEWB010000243.1:0-5995 GCA_964515655.1 uncultured Bacteroidales bacterium | reverse complement strand
TGTGTTGGGTGTGTTTGGTTTGTGTTGGTGAAAGAACAAAGACCAAAGATGTTGCCGTAACAATTGACCGTGAAACAGCATTGAAAATTGCAAAAAAGGATGCACAGACTGCATACCGGGACTTGTCCATCTATGATATCAGAGCGGAAATCAAAGACGGGAACTGGTATGTCGATTACGATCTGTCCGACCCGGATATGCTTGGCGGCGGGCCGCATTATATTATCTGCGGAAGGTCGGGGAGTATTTTAATGCGGAGGTATGAGCAGTAGCAGTGGCAGCGGCAGTGGCAGTTGCAGTTGCAGTAGCAGTGGCAGCGGCAGTAGCAGTTGCAGTTGCAGTAGCAGCGGCAGTGGCAGTTTCCGGTACAACTAACTCAGCCTCTGCCATAGCCTCAGCGTTTATTTCAGCGTAAGTTGCAGGTTGGCGTGTTACAAAAATATTTCGACCTGCTGAATAAAAATTATATTATAAACTTTGTCATTATCAGTATTTTTCTTATTTTTGCAGATAATATAATACTCTTGAAATATGAGAATAATTCTGATCTGCGTTATTGTTTTTATATCCGTAGGATGTAAAAGTTTAGAATCAAAGGATGCATCTGCAAAATTCATTAATGAAAAAGAATCAGTATCCATGCTGGTTTATCCTGTTAGAGTTATTCAGGGAGGCAAGATTGATAATGACCCTAATTTATCTCAAAAATTGATAAGCCAGTTGTCGGAGTTTGATAAAATAAAGTTTGTAACCACAAATGATACTTTATCTATCCCGTTTCAATGGAGGCACAATCAGGCAAGGATGCTGAGGCAGTCTGCTACCGGATTTTCGGCGGGTATTACCAAAGCGAATATCGAAACAGAATATGCTTTACTGGTCGAAATATTGGGAAACGGAGAAGAGACGTGGGTAGGAGGGGTTCACTATTATATCTGTAATAAAAATGGAGAAATTGTGAAATTGGGACTTAATAATTCTCATTGGGAAGCATTTCAGCAGGTCAATCCTAAGAACAGGCAGGACGGCATGCTGGTGGCTGTAAAAATGTTAACGGAATATTTTAAAAGCAGGGAGACAAAGTAGAGTTTGTCCATAATGTCCGATTTCTGCGTTATTCTCGTTTTTTAAACCAGTCATTTACACAAGTAAACTCCTGGATTTAAAAAACTTCGAAAGCCTTGAACTCGAACATTATGATCCAAACTCTGACTTTATAGACAGACACTAAGTAAATCTAATAAAAAAACAATGAAAGAAAAACCAAAATGGACCCGCATAGTTTTTATAATAGGAATTGTAATATTCCTGATAGGAACTATTGATCCGCTTGAAGGATCTCTTTTGATTGTTCCCGGAAGTATTATGATGGCTATTGCCGCAATTATATCTAAGGACAGGCACAGGAAAATATTTACTGCATCTGCAATTTTTATAATAGTTGGTGTGATAATGCTGTTCTATATTTCGTCACTTGGCGGATTTGGAGGCACTTCCAAACTCTCGTACTGGTGGGGACTGGTGATTATCCCATATCCGGTAGGCTGGTTGCTGACAGTGGTCTTGCTGCTTACACGCGCTTTCAGTAAAAAGAAAAAACAGGAATAGGGAAATTTTAAGCCCTATTGCTTATGGTTGTTTTAGCGTATTAAACAAGGAAAATTTCCAGTCAGCAGAAAAATTATTATCTTTGAAAAAAATCAGTATGCAACGGATACTTGAAAAACGGAAAAAGGCTTTAATTGATATTTGCAAAGCGCTACAGGTTAAGAGACTGTATGTTTTTGGATCTGTTATGTCTGATAAATTCTGTGATGACAGTGATATTGATTTTTTAATATCATTTTCAGAAAATCTGACTATTGAGGAATATACTAACAATTATTTTGCCCTTCATTACAAACTTAGAGAACTGTTCAAAAGGGAGATTGATATTGTAACAGAGAAGACATTGTCAAATCCTTATTTTATTGAAAGCATAAACGAAACTAAAGAACTTATTTATGAAGCGTGAAGTAAAGAAATATCTCTATGATATAAAGACTTCGATTGAATCAATAAATGAATTTTTAGGAAAGAAAAGAGACTTTTTTGAGTATCAGAAAAACAAGTTGCTAAGAAGGGGTATTGAAAGGGAGATCGAGATCATTGGTGAAGCTATGAATAAATTGATGAAGATTTCTCCTGGATTAGTTATTAAAAACGCCAGACAGATAGTGGATACCAGAAACTGGGTTATCCATGGTTATGATAAAGTTGACGATGTTGTGATCTGGGGAATAATATCTAATCATCTTCCTAAACTTGAAGAGGAAATAGAGACATTACTGAAAGAAGATCAGCAGAAGTAATTTAAAGGTTATTCTGATATTTAAACACAAAAGGCACAAAAGAATGTTGTAAACTTCTCAAGTGCCTTTAGTGGTATAAGGTGTAAAGAGATCAGCCAGTCTTTTTCACAAGAACAAACTGAACATAACTTTTACCTGATATGTCAATCGAGTAGCTTTCCTTCAGAATAAATCCATATTTATAGATAATATTCAAAAAGTCCACTTCGTTTTTTATTGCCACAGTTGTTCCGTCGGCCGAATTGAGAAATACAGATCCGGCTTCGCTGTTAACCAGTATGCCTTTCATACTGTGCTCCCCGGTGGTTCCCATATCAACATAAAGCCTTGATTCCACGCCATACGTCTTTGATACATGGTAAACCTGCAGGAGCATGTATTCTTCTTTCTGCTGAGCAAAAGCAGATAAGACAGAAATTGTAAGAATAATAGCTATAATATTCTTCATAAAACCAATAAGGACTTATGGCCTCCGGTTAAAACTTTATAGCAGCACCGAACGTAACAAGGGGACCTACAACTCCGAATTCAGCGCCCAGTCCGATATTCTCCGTAAAAAAGTAGCGCATACCTATAGCAACTCTGGCGGTAAAAGGAATTAACCCATCTACACTTTCAGGAATATAATTAGGGTCATTACTTTCGAATATATACTTTTTATTACTGTATCCGACTCCAACAGCAAAGTATGCATCGAGTGACTCACTGGTGCTGAAGTGAAAATTAAATCGCGGAAAAATACGCATTCTGGGAGAACTGACTTTGTATGTATATCTTACGTTCGATGAGCTGTCTTCGCTCCACTCGACATAAGAGTTTGCATAATTTACCTCAAGTCCTATCCCTATTTTATCCGCCAGCATATATTCAACACGTCCGCCCAGGGGTCCCAAACCGCCTATTTTAACGTCTGATACCTGTGTGCCATTAGCATAAAGTGTTTTCAACGCAGATGTAAGCATATTGGGAAATCCATAATAGGCATCAATAAGTACATTGCCTTCCTCAACGGCCTGGGATTTTACCTGTGTTGTTCCGAGAAAACAAACGGAAATGAATAAAAGAATGAAAAAACTTTTCATAGTCAGAAATTAAATTGGTTTAAAAGCAAATATAGGTAAAATCCATGAAAAAAAGTTTTTAAGTAAAAATTACAAAAAAAGTTACGGAAAAACAATTAAACTAATTTAAAAACAGCAATTTGGTAACATTTGTTTTTGTTCCGTCCTCACTGGAAGAAAAGACAAGATATACTCCCGACTGAACACGTTTTCCGGCAAGGTTGTTTCCGCTCCATATTGCTTGTCCGCCTTCGGAAGTGGTTTCGAAAACGATATTCCCGCTAATGTCGGTGATCTTTACGTTGACATTTGTGGCAAGTCCGGTAACGGTTATATAGCCTGAGTACCCCGGAGGAACAGGATTGGGATATGTATAAACGTGCCTGAAATAATCGTCGCCTTCGGTGGCAGTCCCCTTATATGAAATGATGCCGTTTCCTGTTACAAAGAAGATCTCACCGGTCTTTCCGTTTATGGTAATATCGAGGATAGAGTTTGAAAATAAAGGACTGTTGTCTTCGGTGAAGTTAAGCACCTGTTCGGTGCCATCGGCCGACATTAGAAACACTCCGCCGTTGGATGTCCCGAACCATTTGCGGTCTGCGCCGTCAACATAGATGGCGGTTACGGTCTGAGCTTCGAGAAGGTAGTTGGCCTGACCGGGGTTTTCGTTAGGTATCTTTATCTGGCTGGCATAAAAAGTTTCGCCTGTAAAAACATTTTCGGGGTTGTAGTATACGATGACCCCTTTGTTGGAACCAAGCCATATTCTGCCATCCTGATCTTCGGCTATCGAATAAATATCATTCGTTATCAGTTCGCCGTTCTCATCAAGGACGCTGAATTTTAGCCACTGGTCATCGCTTGTATTGTCAATTGTTCCGTTGTCGCTGAATGCAAAGAGGCCTTTGCCTCTCGGGAGCACCATCCATTTATGTCCGTTTTGAGTAACTACGATCTGGGCAATTTCTCCTTCGTCGATATAATTTTTCAGGTTGAATCCTTTCCATGTGCCATCCTTTTTTCTTACGCTAAGACTGTTGTCAACGCCGCATTCGGTTACCCAAAGGTTTTCATCCTCATCAATTGCCATACCTCCTATACGGATGTATCCTGCTCCCGGAAGAGCCTGCAGACTGCTGTTGTTTGCGTGATAATAAGCCACGAACTGATTGTCGTTCATTTCAACCACACCTTTGATGTATGAACCGATAAAATACTGGGATGGGTTAACAGGATTGATCGCAATTGTACAGAGGTCAAGAATGGTGTCAAGAGCAGGTATGTTGGTAGGATTAAAACTGTTCCACAATTCATTTTCAAACACGAAAAAATTCCCTTTCGACCACAGGTTGCCCCAGGCGTTCGTTCTTCCGCCTGCCACAGCCACTACTTTTTCTCCGGCAGAAGCGATAGCAAAAGTGCTTGTATTATCCGGTCCGTTTGGCGCTGTACAATTCCACGAACTCTGACCGATGTCGCGATATACAAGTCCGAAACGTGTATCCGAGGCCCAGGTACGTCCCTGTGCATCCATTGTGGCATCGGTGGGAGTGGCAAGGCCATCTATCCAGCCTGAGAAATATTCCTCAATGCCCCATTGCTTAAGTGAATACAGCGTATAAGATTCAACAATGAAAAGAGTATTTATTGATTTTTCGATCTTATCAACATTCTTGAGGTAGTATTCATTGAATTTTGTCCATATATTATTCTGGCAGACATACACTGTATCCCCGTCCCAGAAGTTCAGATCGATAAAAGTAAAAATGCTATTGTTAAAGCACTTAACTGATTTAAACTTCATCTGATAGTTTGGGATGTTGGTGATACGGCTCCAGTTGCTGAAATCTACCAGCCCTGGATTGTTTTTATCTGCCTTGTAAAGACCTTTTTCGGTTGCGGCATAAAAGTAACTGCCGTCAGTATCCATATCGTAAACACATAAATATATGCCGAGGGGGCCGATGATATAAGTGTCGCGTATTTCTTTTTTAGAAAGATCGACAACAACAATTCCGAACCCGGTACAGATGTATGCCATGTCTCCTTCGGTAAATATATTGTGAATTGTTTTATCGGCTGCCATTTGTTTGTGCTTTATGTCAGGAATATTGTGCAATGTTCCTGATGAGAGGAGGTCGATATTCCCATTCGTATAACCTACGATAAGAGTTCCCGTTGCTTCGCTGTATCGTAGCGATGATGCCCCGATATCCGACATGCCCGAAACTTTGGTAAGTTTATCCACACTGAAAGTATTCAGGTCAAGATAAAACAGACTTCCTTTGGTAAGGACATAAATACGGTCTCCGGAATATTCAATCTGAGTTCCGTATTTGTACGAAAGATGGTCGCGCCACTCACCTACAGCAATCTGGGCATATCCTGATAAAAGGAGAAAAACCAGAAAAAAAGTAAAAAACGGTTTAATGCCTGCCATAAAAAATCACAATACTTTGCAAAGATGCTACAATTAACTTAAAAATGTAATTTTTATTGTTAAAATCTGTATGAATTCATGCACGGCGGTCTGAACATTTCTCTGTAGGGGTTGAAAATTTTCAACCCCAACAAGGACAC
>CAZEWB010000242.1:0-6014 GCA_964515655.1 uncultured Bacteroidales bacterium | reverse complement strand
GCGGCCTGCCTGAATCTGAAGTACGCTTTCTGTAAGGTGGTTTCCCTGAATCACCATCCTCTGTGCGTTTTCTGTAAGGCGGCCTGCCGGAATCTGAAGTACGCTTTCTGTAAGGTGGTTTCCCTGAATCGCCGTCCTCTGAACGTTTCCTGTAAGGCGGTCTGCCGGAATCTGAGCTGCGTTTTCTGTATGGTGGTCTGCCTGAATCTGTTTTATTATACCTGTTTTCTTTCTTCGGATCGCGTGATGGGCGTGATGAAGAGTCAGTACTGCCGGCTGAATTCCCGGCATTGTCAAATGCTGTCATGGGTTAAAATTTAGATTGCAAAGGTAATATAATAATTGCAGGAACAGCGCAGTAAGTGCAATAATCGTGTAAGATGTAGATGAACGGAAGTAAAAAAATGAATACATATTGGTTTATTTAAAGTGTGGGAAGTCAGGAGCACGAAGCGCGAAGTTGAGGGGGGCATGAGTCCGGTGCATAGGGTTATAAATCCCCGCTCGCAACCCACAACTCATGCGACTCCGTGCTTCTGACTTCGTGCTTCCCACACTTTACTATTCGTGAGAATTCGTGAAATCCGTGTCTTTATTTCTTGCAACTTGATTTTATCCACTGTCAGGAAATCAATCAAAGTTGATGTAAGCAAAACTTGTTCCCGCGATATTTTTCAATTTCGAGAACCTCGGATCTTTGGTGTAGAATTCGTTCAATGCCCTCATTACCTCATTCCATCCGTAATCGTGCCAGATGACGATTCCTTTTCCATTCCCGAGAAGCTTGAGAGCTACTTTTGTATCATTGATAACATATTCATAACTGTGGGAACCGTCAATGAATACCAGGTCGATCTTATTTAAATACGGAGAATAATCATTTTTTGCCGAATCGGCATACAGCCGGATGATCATCTTTTCATAAGGCGTTCCGGAGAATTGCATCCCTGAGGCGGGTTTTTCGATGAACTTTTTTTCACCCGACTTTATCCTGAGTTTTGTCTTTGTAACTTCAGTTTGTGGCAGGTCAAGTGTATATAATAATGAATCCGGACTCATATTGGCAGCCATATTCAACGAAGTCCTGCCGTTAAATGTCCCTATTTCAAATACTGCAGATGGGTTGTGACTTTTAACTATCCTGCATATACACTCAGTTTCGTATTCTGATATATTCCCGTCCTCGAACTTATTATCGACCAATTCGCAGGGTATGTCCTTCGTGATCTCTTCTATTGGGACAGTGGGTAAGAAATTTGGAAAGGACTTCTGACCTATATGTTTGATCTGAGATAACGTTTCCCGGAAAATCAGATTTTCTTTTAGTAAAAATGGTATTCTTTTAAGCCAGTAATTGAAATTTTCCAAAATAAATTCTATTAATTAACAAACTTACATAAAAATCTTAAGCGACATTGTAACAGATAAGTCAGGATCCGGTAATTACAGCGTTCGGGTCATTTAATAATTGCTCATCGGCCGGACTTAATTCCAGATCTTTCACTCCCTTATTTATTGTCGGCATAATTGTAAGAAAGAACAAAACGATAAGGCCTGCCATTCCCAGAAACAACAGGTCGCCGGTTAACAGATATACAACCAATGCCAGGAAAGACGGCCCTTCCAGTAAAGCATACCTTACGATCAAAGCGGCACGGTAATCTGTCATTTTTTCATTCAGACTTGTTTTACCTGCCGATACTTTTAACCGGTTCTTAAACACTAAAAGACTTGCTGCCGTACCGCCGATAATAAATAATGGAACTATATAAATAAAAATGTCCCTCAGTTCCTTACCCGGTGCGCCAAAATCTGCAAACTGATTCAAATAAAATGAAACAACTCCAAAAAATACCTGCCCCGCAATCAGGGCAATATAAACCATTTGTAATGATCTGAAGTATTCTCTTGAAGTTTGCCGTATTGTACCGTGGTTTATATACATATTGAAATGGTTAAATTAAAGGTAACATAACTTTCCTCAAGCAGAAACACAATGCCCAACATTCAACTTTAGTGTCAAGGTGAGCTTTTTCGGCATTTGGTTTTGCTGGTGTTAGCGCTTGACCATTAATTTTTCGAAGTCAACCTGACCCTTACGAATGTATTTTATGATTTGTTCGGGTGTCATATTTGCGATGTCAGAGTTAATTTTGTCCCTTAACTCACGCATCATTTTTACGCAGTCAAATTTCTTTTTAGTCTTCATTGTAAATTAAATCTTTTGGTGAGCGAATGTCAATTGAATGATATCCATTTTTTATATTAACGGAGTTATAACCGCGAATTCTAATAACATTGACAATGTGTTTAAAATTCCAACTTACTAATAAGTCAACATGGTTTGTGGTGGCCGTAGCTATATGAATACAGTCTTCAAAACTAGTTTGTCCAACAACTTTTTCTGTTACATAGTTCGTTGCAAGAGTAATTTCTTCTTTTGATACAGAAATTATTTCTACATTTTTAATTTTAAGATCTTTAAATAAGTTTCTAACTTTTTTTGGAGCATTTAATAATTCATTTTGAGTCAAGTCAGAAATTACAACATTGAATTTCCCACTAATTATTTTATTAAAAAGCATTTTGGTTTCTCTTTCAAATTCAGAGTCATAATAGCCACCAAAAACTGATGTGTCGATATAGATTCGTAATGGTCTCATTCAATATTTTTGTCAAATATACGTAAAAAATCGCAAATTTCCAATGTATTTGATTTCCTACGGTTTGGCGCTAACGTTCCCCATGCAGAAACACAATGCCCAACATTCAACTTTAGTGTCAATGTACAACTTTTTCAGTAAGTTGGTTTAGCTTGTTGTTATGCACTGGGTGTTTATTGTTTTATAAATTTCATTGTACTAGCTTCTTTTATTGCTTTCATTTTTACAACATACATACCATTCAGAAAATCTGAAATGTACGCAGAAAGTTCGCAGTATTCATTAATGCCGACTGTATGTGTGGAAATAAAATTTCCAAGAGCAGTAGGACCATTACCAACAGAAATTGTATTTATAACAGTATTGGTAGTTGTGTTTATTACACTGACTGTATTAGATTGTTGATTCGCAACATATACCTTGCTTCCATCTGGGCTTACAGATATACCAAGAGGGTATGAACCAACAGAAATAGAATCCGAAACAATATTTGTAAAGGTATTTAATACACTTACTGTATTATCAAATGTATTTGTAACATATACTTTACTCCCATCGGGGCTTATTGATACACCAGCAGGTCGTCTGCCAACAGCAACTGTAGCTGAAACAGTATTGGCTGCAGTATTTATTACATTTAATGAACTATCACCCCAATTTGTAACATATAATTTACTTCCATTGGGGCTTAAAGTAACACCTAGCGGGGCATTACCAACATTAATAGTGTCGTAAACAGCATTGGTTGTAGAATTTATAATATTTACTGTACCATTACTACAGCTTACGTAAACTTTACTTCCATCTGGGCTCACACATATATCCTTTGGGTTATTATCAATAAAAATTGTATCCGTGACAGTATTTGTAGATGTATTTATTACACTTATTGTAAAAAATCCCACTACATATACCTTATTTCCATCTGGGCTTGTAGATACACCCCATGGCTCATAACCAACTGTAATTGTATCAATAACACTATCATTTGCAACATTTATTACAGATACGGTATTATCAGACCTATTATTAATATACGCAGTTTGTGCTTTAGTGCTCACACCATTCATGACTAATGTAATAATAAAGAAAAATAGTTTTCTCATAATCTTTATTTATTAAGTTGAGAACCTGCTGTCTTATCGCCTTGTGCATACTCGTTTATAGGCGTAATAAAAGTGTGCTTATCCAACTAACTGGTGTTGAATATGAACACCCTTTTGACGCTTTATTATTTCCAAAAATAAGACAAAACACAGTACGAGTCAAGTTTTTCTTTAAAGTGACGGAAGTTGGAATATGCAAGCAGGAGCAAGGGCAGGTTCAGTGGCAGTTGGCAGTGGCAGTTGGCAGTTGACGACTGCTGACTGTCGACTGCCAATTGCCTACTGCCGACTTCCGTCACCTGTATTTAACGGAACCGTGTTTTGCTATAAACGAGTTATGCAAAAGTATATAACCTTGCAAAACTGTTAAAAGGATACTAAAAGTAATATCTACTGAGGCGTTCCGGGACCCGGATTTTTATTGTTCTTATCAGGTATCACCACTGCGAATACAAACAGTACCACCAGGGCAGCCACAAAAATAATGAACAGCGAAGTGAGGGTCTTGGCAAGGACGTTCTCTACATCAATAATGTCCCAGACTGCAAGGAGGGCCATAATTGTAAAGAACAGTACAAAACCCATAAGAAGGTACGAAGAAATTTTCTTTATCATAACGGTTGGTTTTTAATTAGACTTTTCATTTTTCCGGTAAACTCAGCAAAGGATGAAGTCGTGAAAGTTACATCATTTTTCTGAATTGTCCAGTTTTCATCATTTTCGTTAATTATAACGGAAACAGGCGCCGATATGTTACACCGGGGATCAAAACCGAGGCGTTTAAGCAGCGAAACTGTCCACAGGAATTTATTGCCGCTGCCTTTGACCTCAACAGGTACAGCGACTGTGACAGACGGTTGAATAAAATCCATTTTTTCTGTATCAAAGGTAAGCTTATCACCCGAGAATATATTTCCGAATACATTATTCATGCCAAGAAGTTCCGGCTGGCCGCTTTCAATGGAGCTTTCAGTAAAAGCCCAGATAACGTCACATATTTCAATTGCGCGCCGTGTGTCGTGTGTGGAAAAGATCACGGTCTTTCCATCGGAACGCGAAAGGTCATACATTATATTATATATCTGGTTGCGGGCGGGAATATCAAGGAAAGCAGCCGGCTCGTCGAAGAGCATTACCGGGGTGTTCTGGGCAAGGGCCATTGCAAAAAGCGCCCTTTGTTTTTCGCCGTCGCTTATGCTCTGGAACTGTTTATTCAAAAGGTATTCAATGCCGGTCTTTGCAATTGCCTGTTTACAGATGGCCCTGTCGTTTTCGCCCTGCGCTTTTACCCATCCCGTTCCCGAAAAACGACCCATGGAAACCACGTCGTAAACAGGTATGTCGGGGATCGTGGAATTATTGGCCATGATATACGAAATGCTTTTTGCCCTTTCGATAGGGGACATGGAAGTTACATCCTTATCATCAAAAAAAACGTTTCCAGAAAGCGGATCCAGCAGGCAGCAGATGGTTTTAAGCAAAGTTGTTTTTCCCGATCCGTTCCTGCCTATTATCCCGATGATCTGCCCGGGTTCAGTTGTGGCTGAAAAAGGCCTTGCCACAACAGGTTGTTCCTTTTTGTAGCCGGTTAAAAGTTCCGATATTTTGAGATTACTTTTCAAGGATTAGATATTATTATAAAGTGTATAAAATTACTTTTAAAAAGAACATATGACGTTCCAGTCCCTAAGAGTGTTGAAGGGAAGACGTTGGTGAAAAGAAAGAACCGGGCAACCCCGAAAGCGGCTGAGTTATGTAATTTGGGAAAATGAAAGGGCCGGGCAACCCCGAAGGGGTTGAATCCCAATAACCCCCGACGAAGTCGGGGGTTAAATAGAAAAATCTGTCCAACCCCGGAGGGGTTGAACCTACATAAAATACTTTTCATCATAGTCAATACCATGTTCTTTTAGTAACTCAATATATTCTTCTCTGAAGGTCTTTGTGCGATGATGCTTTTCTTGATTTTGAACATAAGCAATCAATCGTTCCTTTTCTTTTATAGAATAAGTAAATGCGCCATAACCTTCCTGCCATCCGTTAAAATGGTTAAATGTTCTGTTCTCCTTTATCCAGTTTGAAGAAGCCAGTTTTATATCCTTAACGAGATCAGATAATGCAACAGTCGGGTGAATATGTGTAATGATATGCAAATGTTCTTCCATGCCGTTTATCTGGTAAGGATGACATGTCTTTTTTTTCAATACTCCATTTATGTATTTGTGTAACAGTTCCCGCTTATCCG
>CAZEWB010000241.1:0-6045 GCA_964515655.1 uncultured Bacteroidales bacterium | reverse complement strand
TGCTGATATTTCTGGGAATATTTATGTTTCCGGTTCTTTTTCAAGTCCTACCCTTGTTTTTGGAACCACCACCTTAACAAATGCAGGTACAAGCAGCTATGCAGATATTTTTCTGGCAAAATATGATGCTTCGGGCAATGTTGTTTGGGCTAAAAGTGCAGGTGGAACCAATGGTGAAGGTGCAGCCTGTGTTACAACAAATGCTTCAGGTGAAGTATATATCACCGGATCCTTTTCAAGTTATAACCTTGCTTTTGGCACTACTACCCTGACGAATGTTGGATATGCAAGTATTTTTCTTGCAAAGTATGATGCTTCAGGAAATGTTATCTGGGCTAAAAGTGCAGGTAATACTTCTTATGATATATCTTTTTCTGTTAAAACCGATGTTACGGATAATATTTATATATCAGGATATTTTCAAAGCCCTACTATTGTGTTTGGAACAACCACATTAACGAATGCCGACAGTTACGAAAATACGCATGATATGTTTATTGCAAAATACAGTAGCGCAGGAAGTGTTCTCTGGGCCAAAAGAGCAGGCAGTACTTGGTACGATAAAGGGACATCGGTTACTACCGATGCCAGCGGAAATGTATATGCTTTGGGTTGGTTTGAAGGTCCTTCTATTTTGTTTGGCGCTACCACATTGACTAATACAACAAGCGGCGGTGGTTATCGGGATTTATATATTACAAAATACGATTCATCAGGCTCTGTGGCCTGGGCTAAAAAAGCTGGTGGAACCCTGCATGATTACGCAAATTCGGTTACTACTGATGCTTCTGGGAATATTTATTTGGCAGGTAGTTTTTCAAGCCCTACCATGGTATTCGGATCTATCACATTAACCAACCCATCCTCTATTCAGTCGGACATTTTTATTGTAAATATCAATACGATAACTTCTGTGTATGATAATCCTTCCGGCGTTCAGTCAATGACTATCTTTCCAAATCCTTTTTCACAATACTCAACCATTGAATTCGATAAAGAACTAGAGAATGCTGAACTGAATATATACAATTTATGTGGTCAAAAAGTTAAAAGCTTAACAATTAACTCTGCAAAGGAAATAAAATTGTACAGGGACGATTTGAAAGAGGGAATTTACTTTGTTAAAATAACAACATGCAATGATATATTGGCAACAGGAAAAATAATTATTGTTGATTAGTAAAAAGGCAAGATCATTTTGGCTCAAGTCAATGACTTCTGCTTCTTTCCTAATATATAATTTCTAAAAACATTTAATTTTTAATTCGCCAGGATCAAATTTATTTTTTCAAAAAACAAAGAACTGTTAAAACCTCCCTATGTAAAATACATTTGGATTTTTAGTTTATAAATATTCCTTTTTTACTCACATTACATGCTATTGAACCACTACAGTAATCTTCCCTTTGCAGAGAGTCAGCAATGTGAATATTCTTTCCTTCTCTATCGAACCATCCGGCATCACAACGTCCTTAGTTCCCTGGTACCGCTCAATGCCAATGGAAACCATAACGCGATGTTCGTCACTTCCCGATGACTGCATCGCACCGGCAAAATCCGGAAAATAATCGTAGCCCGTTCCCAAAAGCCACACCTGCATCTGCCCCCAGTCTGCTTCGGGAGGTTCCTGGGTTATTCTTTTTATGAGTTTGTCATCAATGTAAAGAAAAAGGCAGAAACTGTCTCTTCTGTTCATTTTATAATCCGAGAATTTCTTCGGAAAATATGCCCTGCCCCAGATCTGCTCACCCAGGACAAAGGCATCTTTTATTTTTACACTGTCCTCGCCTCCCACCGGAATCTTTTTAGAAGCAAAGATGATGTTCCCTGTACTGTCCTTATCAATCACACGGTACTTTACAGATTCGGTCTGAGCCTGCAACGAAACAAAACAAATTACAATAAAAAGACAGATAATTGCTCTCACAATTGCATTTTTTACAAATATAGAAATATCCTTAAAATTAAATAAAAGCAAATACGAATTGCTTTTGGCTGTTGGCCTTTAGCCATTAGCCTTGCCAATGGCTAAAGGCAAATGGCCAATAGCTTTGCTAATACCCGTACATCACTTCAATAGGTACCTCCTCAACATCGCCGAACTTTTTAAGTACATTAAAGTCGACTTTGTTTTTATCCCCCTGTACAAGTATGATGTAGTTCTTACCTTTTACATGTTCGTTAAAGAATCCTTCAAGAATATCCTGTGTGATCCCCGGTGTTTTTTCCCAATAATCTTTTCTGATATCGTAATTAATACCTTTATCCTGATTATTCAGCCAGTTCCAGAAAATTGATGCTCTTGTTATCCTGCTGCTCTGGATCTGTTTCATTATTCCATCCTTCGAAGCCTGGAACATCTTATCGGAACGTACCATCGTGTTCATCATCTTAAGGAGTTCGCTCACTGCATCATTAAGTTTATCTGGTTGTGTGGCTACATATGCCGAGACATAATGGTACTCGAACGGCCATGCCGGTATAGAATAACTTGCAAAAGAAGTATAAGCAAATCCCTTTGCCTCGCGGATCTCCTGGAAAACGATAGACGACAGGCCGCTGCCATAATACTGGTTAAAGAGATTTATAGACGGATAAATATCCTTATTGTATTTTACATCACGCGAAAACATGTAAACATTTGTCTGTACCTGATCGTAATTTGTAAAGAAAACCTTTGGTTTATCGTAGCTGCGCTCCTTATATTCAACAGGCTGCGGATAGTCTTTAAGAGTAGCCGGTACAACGTGCTTTGCCATGATCTGCTTCTTAACATCGTCCATAGCAAGTGAGCCATAATAGAAAATATGGTGTTTGTAATTCAGTATATCTTTAAGTATTGCTATTAGTTCATCAGGATTGATAGCCCTTAATTCCTTTTCCGAAAGAATGTCATTAAAAGGATTCCTGCCATCGTACTTGCCATAATTCATAAGTCCACTCCAGAACATTGTATATTTATCCTGTTTGTCGTCCTGACGCTGCTTGAGTATCCCGTCAACGAAATCGTTGTACGAAGCAGTATCACCTTTAGGACTGCTGAGTATTTCTTCGAGGAACTCCACTCCTTTTGCAAAGTTTTCATCAAGGCCGTCAACAAATACATACGAACGCCTTTCGCCTGTATAAACATCAACCGTAAGTCCATACCTGTACATTTCTTTCCTGAGTTCTTCGGGACTGCGTTTTTCGGTTCCGATATACGGGAGATATTCTACTGCCAGTGCAAGTTTTTTATCATGAAAACTACCCATGTCAATTATATAATTGAGGCTGAAAAGCTGGTTCGTTTCGTTTTTGATATATCTGAGGGGAATTTTTTCTGAGATCATATCCTGAGATATCATCTTTTCGTAATCGACAAATACCGGTTGTACCGGAGGAGGATCCATTGCCTTTATATTCTTCATGAATTCCGATTCACTTGTGCGGTTTATCTCTATCGGAGTGATAGCAGGTTTGTCCACCTTCATAATGTTCTCCGCCTTCCCCGTCCTCTTATATACACAAACGTAGTTATCTTTGAACTTCTCGTTGGCAAATTTTACGATCTCATCCTTCGTTATCTTGTCATATTCATCAAGTTCCGACACAATATCTATCCATTCACGACCGCTTATGAATGCGTCCACCATACGGAAAGCCCTGTAATTATATTCGAGCTCGCGAAGTTCAGACACCTTGTATTCGCTTACGATAGATTTCAGCATCCATTCGTCGAATTCGCCTTTTTTGATCTTTTCCAGCTGGGCAAGCATAAGGTCTTTTACTTCTTCGAGTTTTTGTTTCTCCCTCGGCATACCACTTAATACCAGCGAACCTTTATCATTCATAAAACTTGAATATGCCCATGCTTCAAGTACTTTTTGTTTCTGAACCAGGTTAAGGTCTATCAATCCTGCCTGTCCGTTACTGAGCAGACGGGAAAGGATTTGGGCATATTTTACATCTGCCGACTTGATACCATCCAGACGGAATCCTATTTTAACCGACTCCGGCATGGGTCCCGACACTTCTTTTACAACAATAGAAGCAGGGGATTTTATTTCCGGATATTTCGGATGAACAAGGTCGGCACTTGGCTTTAAGCCCCCCCAATATTTGTCTATCATTTTTATAGTAGCCTCCATGTCGATATCTCCTGACATACATATAGCCATATTATTCGGCTTGTAATACTTGTCGAAATAGTTGTGAATGTTTACCATCGAAGGGTTTTTCAGGTGTTCGCCTTTTCCAATTGTAGTCTGTTCGCCATAGGGATGGCCGGGATACAGTCCTGCATCAAGAGCTTCCCATGCCCTGCTGTCATCATCATCCTGATACATGTTGAACTCTTCATACACCGTTTCCAGCTCTGTATGGAACAAACGAAGTACAAGGCCGCTGAACCTTTCACTTTCGATCTTCAGCCAGCGTTCAAGTTCATTCGAGGGTATGTCGTTCATGTAAACTGTCTGCTCATTACTTGTAAAAGCATTGGTTCCCCTTGCACCTATCTGCGACATCATTTTGTCGTATTCGCTGGGGATTGCGAACTTCGATGCAATTGTAGAGAGGCTGTCGATTTGTTTGTATATGCGCTTTTTCTCAATTGAATCGTTTGTTGCCTTACGTTTTTCAAAAAGGTCGGAGATCTGTGCCAGCACTTTTTCTTCTTCAACCCAGTTTTCTGTTCCCATTTTGCTTGTTCCTTTAAACATCATATGCTCGAGATAGTGAGCAAGACCGGTTGTTTCGACAGGATCGTACGATGAACCTGCCTTTACAGCAATAAGGGTCTGAATGCGGGGCTCGTTGTCGTTGTCTGTAAGGTAAACCTTAAGGCCGTTGGCAAGGGTGTATATGCGGACCTTCATCATGTCGCCGTCAACCGACTCGTACTCGTATCCGTTGGCGTCTTTCTGAACAACCTTTTTGTATTTGGTCTCAGTATCTGAACATGAAACAAGGATCAAAAAGGATAATACTACCGATAGGGCTGTTATTGTTTTCATATTTTCGGGATTTATGTTACAAAGTTGGGAAATATTTTGGAATATGATACGATTTTTTAGTAAAATGGGGAAAATAAAAAAGCCCATTAGATAGCCTCTATAAAGTTTGGATTTGTAAAAATATCTTATCTTTGTTATTGGGGTATTATTTTTACCTCATTAATAATAGGGTGTAAAAAGTGCAATATGCTAAAATCACTTGCATTGATCTAATCTAAAAACAACTATCACTAATGTGGTTAACCTGGTAAGCAATAATGGAATTACAAGGAAAACAGATTCAGGTTAGAATTAAGAAATACATATTTCAAATTATGATCCAATGAAAAAATATTTATTCCTTTTGTTAAAAATAACATTAATATGTACTTTGGTAATTGTCATTACAGGTATATTTTATTTTTATCAGATTTTTCAATTCAATTCGAATAATCTCCCCAAATTATATTTATATACCATTCAATCCGTCCCTTTCAGAGAAAAAGGCATAAGATATCTTTCATATGTGAGCAATGACCCAAAAATTCCACATATTTACCTGACTAAAGTAAGAATTAAAGCCAGGGGGGGAGGGTCCGAAGATTACCCCAAACGCAATTTCACTCTTGAACTATCAAAAAAACATTCACTGGCCGGTTTGGAAAGTGATGATGATTGGATACTAGGAGCTTCCTTTATTGACAAATCATTTATCAGACATAAGCTTTCGTATGATTTGTTTCGATCTTTTAACAAAAATAATATCGCTCCAAATTGTAAATATGTTGAAGTTTATAGAAATTTTCATTATCAGGGATTGTATATTTTAATGGAACGTATAGATTCAAAACGATTAGGAATTCAAAGATATGATACTAGTGCATGCATTTTTAAAGAGCCATCAATTTTTTTAGCTCCGAATATAAATACGATAGGTAGTAATCCATACAAAAAAGGTGACATTCATCATCAAAAATATCCGAAACTTTCTAAATCAAATAAGACGGATTATTTAGAAATATTACATTGTTTTATTGCAGAATCACCAGATTCTATATTTAATAGTGAA
>CAZEWB010000240.1:0-6046 GCA_964515655.1 uncultured Bacteroidales bacterium | reverse complement strand
ACTCAAAAGTCTTAGTTGCTGAAAATCAGCCCTCCCTTCAGGGCTGGGGCAAGGCTGATTTTCGGCAAGAAAGACTTTTGAGACAGCCTCGTTCTTTAATAAATATCGTATTACTGAACAATAAACTTACCTGTTGACTTTTCACCGTTGACCGATACGGAATAGAGATAAATTCCTGCTTTAAGGTCATCGCGGTTGAAAGTAGTTTTATATTCACCGGCAGGAACGTTCTTGCGGGTGTCATTCATCACAACCTTACCGTTAAGGTCGTAAACAACTATATCAACATTGCCTGCTTTCTTAACATTGCATGATATAACTGCATAATCGGTAACAGGGTTAGGATATACCATTACATTTGTTCTGGCATTATCGGCAACGGCTTCATTAATTCCAACCGGTCCGGCAAAAGTTTCGCAGCGATAAATTCCGCGACCATGTGTACCTGCATAGATATATCCGTGATTATAAATGTCGGTTGGTGAACTAGCTTCATAGCTCCACCCGTTAGGCATGATTTGCTGGCGCAATGAAAAAACGGGAACCGGTTCAATTCCGTTATTTTCTTCAGTCCAAACCGGTGATGCGGCCGTAATATCTGATGTGGCAAAGATACCAAATTCGGTACCTACGAGAACTTCACGTGAATCCTCCCAGTTAATAACAGCTGAATATACCGGGAAGAGAGGCAGGTTGCCCTGTTTTTCCACAAAGTTGTCTGTAAGAGTTGTAGATGTTGTTGTAGCAGCATTATTCGAATACCAGATATAATTTGTTTTATCATAAACTCCTGTAACGACAATCAGATTGTTGGAATTCTGTGGGTCAACTGCCAATCCGGTAACATAATATGGAAATGTTCCAATAGCCTTTGTCTGAAGTACACAAGTAGTAGGCTTTGTTGCATTTGACTGTGCATTAGTGCGTGCAGCATTAAGATTTGATGTGCGGTACACAGTTGAACCGTTAGTGAAAAATATATAGTCTCCATCAGCAGAAAAAGTCATTGTTTGTATATACCCGGCATTGGGGACAATAGCAATAGGGTTCCACTTGGGTGGTACTTTCGAAAAATCGATACCTTCGCGGGTCATCCATACCTTTCCGTTAAGTCCGACGGCAAGCATTGAAGAATAATTGTCTATTACTCTTATAGTATCATCTTTCTCAATAGAGCCGCCTGCTGCATCAAGGTCTTCCTGAGTAATAATGTGACGGACATAGCGCTTACACTTGCTCTGGATGTACATTTCTTCACCCAGCACATAACTGCGGGGAGTTTTAAAATCAATATATACATTAGAATAAGGATCATAATAACTTTCCCACAAGCAAATATCCGAAACAAATGGTCCTCCTCCGACACCAGATGCAGTGCTGTTGTATGAAAGAAGTAAAGTATCATCATATATTTCTCCCAGAGTTAAGGTAGTTGAATTTCCTCTGTTTTCGCTTCTGCGTAAGTCGCCATAATACACAGTTGAAAAAAGAACATCGGGATTCAGCTTCGACATCTCGCAATAGCCACCGTCACCACCTGATACCTCTGTGCAATTCATAGAAGTTGTACCAAGGAAGTCTATATACATTGTTCCGTTGTCTTGTGAACCTCCCATTACGCGACCATCACCTGAAGCTGCAACGGAATAGAACTGAGTTGTAATATAATTTTTATTAAGGTTAACCCAGCTTTCGCCACCATCAATTGACCGAAAAATTCCGCCATCACAACCGATATAAATTGTCTGATTCCCGTTGGGATTAGATGGTGTCCTGTAGTTTGGATGATAAACTATAGCATGAATATCGGCATGAATATACTTTGGATTAATAGAAGGCAACCACCAGGCTGAAACCTGCTCAAGAATAATTGTGTTTTCCTTCCAAAGGTATAAATCAACACCGCCGGAAAGAAATGCCTCGTTGTCATCCGGAAAAACACCGATAGCGTTATCGTACCAGCCCTGATCGTTATCGCCGAAAATCTGAACTGTTGTCGAAGTTGAATTAATTACAGGATAAAAAGTTTCACCTTTGTCCTTAGACTGGTAAATATCCTTGAAACTACCTGTATTTGATGCAACCTGGCAATAAATGTAATTCGGATTTGAAGGAGCAATATCAAATTCTATTCTTCTGGTACTTGTAGGAATAGTTCCTGCAATAGAGCCGGATTTATTGATAAATACGTCATCACCTGTCGAACAAACATATGCTTGATCATTCACAGACGCAACGATCACGCTTGCATCTCTGCTGATGCGTATACAGGTTGATCGCCCGTTTGCATCGACTGTGGTAATCGGATTTGTCCACGTACTTCCTCCGTCTGTTGTTATACGGATACCACTCTGCGTTCCCACATATATTTTGTTGGGATCAGTCGGGTGCGGGGCAATGCTGTATATTGCCTTGAAGGCACTTGTAACAGACGGTGTTCCATCCCAGGTTGAAGGTATCAATTCAAATGTACCACCATCAGTGGATTTATATATACCTTGTCCCCAGAATCCGGAATCATTTACTTCGACAGTATAACCCTCACCTGTACCAATATAAATGTCACCATTCGCAGCCTGAGCAATTGAGCCGATAACAAGATGTTCCATACCGGGAACCCTTACCCATGAAGATCCACCTGTTGTGGACTTCCAAAGGCCACCGGATACTGCCCCTGCATACATTATGTTTGTGTTGTCTCTATCAATAAGTAATGCCCTTGTACGGCCACCGATGTTATCGGGACCCATTCCGATCCAGTTAGTCTGAAGGGTTGATTTGGAATTCTGCTGATGAAATGCCAGATAATTCTGGTATGCCCTGTAACGGCTCTGAGGATCAACTATACCTGTAACAGGGTCGCCACGACGTGCGTTCAACCACTCCATTGCACCTGAAATACCCTTTTCCTGAAGTGTCAGTTCAGAACGGGGAATATAATTCCTGTCCTGTTTTGAAAACTGTCCGTCTATCAGCGCAAAGCTGAAACCCAGAACAAATAGAACCGAAACTGCAATGATTAATCTCTTGAAATCCATATTATTAAGTTTACGTTTTATTAACTGAAGAACTTTACAAAAAAACAGTTGAAAGTAGAACATTTTTTTTAAATAACAAAAAATTAAATATGGTGTTTTTCGGCGTGGTACGAGGAACGTATTAACTTGCCGCTTTCAACCATTTCAAATCCAATATCATACGCAATTGTTTTAAGTTGATAAAATTCTTCATCACTGTAATACCTGTTTACCGGGATGGCTTGTTTATCGGGTTGAAGGTATTGTCCGATCGTAATAATTCTGCACCCTGAATAAAAAACATCAGCAAGTGTTTCCTCAATATCTGAAATTGTTTCTCCAAGCCCCAGCATGATTCCGCTTTTAGTCCTCACACCTTTGCCGGATAAATAAAGGAGAACACCAAGACTATCTTCATATGATGCATTTGGCCTTACGACAGGTGAAAGTCTTTTTACTGTTTCTATGTTATGAGAAATGATATCGGGACGGGATTCAATGATCATGTCAATCAATTTTTTGTCGCATTTGAAATCAGGGATCAGAACTTCGATCTTTGTATCAGGATTTATTTCCTTTACTTTTTTGATCACACTGCGCCAGTGCACAGCCCCATAATCAAACAGGTCATCCCTGTCAACACTGGTAATCACACAACTTTTCAGTTGCATCAGGTATACTGACATTGCTATTTTCTCAGGCTCATTCGTGTCAGGCGGAATGGGTTTCCCGGTTGGAACAGAACAGAATCGGCATCCTCTTGTACAAGTATTACCCAGGATCATAAAAGTTGCAGTACGGTTACCCCAGCATTCGGCAATATTGGGACAGTTGCCGGACTGACATATTGTGTGAAGGTTGTTTGATTTTACTATCTCTTTCACAAAAAGGTAATCACTGCCTGATCCAAGATGAACCTTGGGCTTGTGTTCATTGACTTTGACCTGCCTTATTACATTATTTTCTTCTGCACTCTGATTCATTTTAATTGAATTATGCCACAATTGTATATTTACCTGTTACAAAATTAATATAGTTGATACATTATTAAAAATGACATTTGCCCTATTATCGGTTTCAGTTTACGAAAGGTCTTTCCGGATTTCCAATCGGTCATCGTTTACCATCTTCACTAATGATCTGATGTTACGCATAATTTTTTATTTTGACACGGATTCCGAGTACTCGGAATCCGTGTCAAAATATTTCACGTTAATTCGTTCATTTCTTTGTAATACCAACTTTCCCAAAACGATACCCGATAAATAATGTAATAAATAATCTTGAATTCTTTTCGGTGTCCATTATAGGTACCTCAGATGCAAAAAAATCGCAGATCACACCAGCTTCCAATGCATTAATATACTGATATGATGAACTGTATTCAAAAGAAATTCCAACCTTGACAAAACCGCCGGGCACCGGTTTCAGTTCTCCAAAGCCCTTAAAAAAGGAGGATCTGCCATAAATATCACTTATACTGTGGATATCTGAACTGAACTTCTTATTTCCTATATAAAGGATGATCTCCTGCCTTACATTATCGAAACGGGCACTGTCGACGACTTCATAATATACCGGTTTTAAAAGTCCCAGAGAAACACCCGCCTGATAGTAATATTTTATCGAAACACCTCCCTTGTCCTGTTTACTGTACTGTTCTTTCTGTATTCCTATACCGCCTCTGAAATTCATGAATGTATTCAGTTTACCGAAAACGAACCGTTTCTGATTATCGTAATAAGGATTTCTGACTTTTACTTCCTTAGGATGCTTGATATGGCTGAAATCGAAGTCGTAGATCAGTTTTCTGTAGCCGTCCATCCTTTTTCCAAAACGGTATTGAGTAGAAAACCCGTTATTATTGAAAAAGAAAGCAATACTATTCTCATTGTAAGTAACGATCCTGTCCTCATTAACTAACTCACCCTGACCATGTAATGTACAAGGTATTATATGCAATACAAGAATAAGATAAACGAGTTTTCTTAAGTACACCCTGTTTATTTTAATAAAACCCGGAAAGGTTTTGGAGAAAGCTAACGACTGACTGAAGTCTGCTGGCTGTCAGAACTTCCGTACGCCGGGCAATGCTCACTGGATTTACAGGATACAAAAACACTGGCAATAAGAAAAGATAAAATGACTGCTACGGCTATTCGTTTCATCACTTGAAATTTTATTTTGCAAAAGTATGAAATAATATTTAATTATCAAATAATATTTTTATTAACACTTCCAGAAGTTATCAACTTACTCCTGACACTGCTAAATGCATGCGGGATAAATATCAGCATCAGTTGGATTAATTTGGTTTTAAGTTAAACGGTTGAGCATCTGGTTTAGTCAATGGGCTAAGGTTTTAGGTTTCTGACAACAGATTACTGGTTACTGGTGGCTGGCTACCAGAAACCAGTGACCAGAAACCAGAAACCAAGATGCTACAATTTACCCGTTTCAAGTATAAATTACCTTTCTTCCATCTATACGGTTAAGAGCCATTTTAATTTCCTGAAATGAAACCGATTCAAGGGAAAAGATGGAAGAATTATTACCAATAGTTGAAATAACATGACTATCGGATGAACGTATCAGCGTGTAATCTGACAACTCACTTACTTCTTTGGTTAGCATCTCTGCCTGCGAATATGCTGATAATTCCATTGCATCAAAGTGTAAACCCTGGGGGATCTTTCCGAAGTGCATGAGCAGGCCGTTCACAGGTCTGTCGATATGAGCAGGGATAATTATTGCCTCGTGCGATCTCACCCAGGCACACAATGCGGCCAGGGAGATTTTCAATGGCACGATAAGAAGATGATTGATCTCTTCTATCAGATTATCTTCCTCATCAACAATAACCTGATATCCATATACTTTAGGATTATTGATGACATGTGTTGTATTATCATCAATTAGCTGCTGAAGGTCTTTTAGGCTATCAAGATTTGGCATGAAAACAAGACAATGTACATTTTCCGAAGTTGTTATCTCGGCGCCATGCAATACATATATGCCTGCTTTTTCGG
>CAZEWB010000239.1:0-6104 GCA_964515655.1 uncultured Bacteroidales bacterium | reverse complement strand
AAACTAACCATTGAATTTACAAGACGTGGTTGGTAGTGGGGATACAATTATCGCCCGGAGCGTTAAGTTATATTGAAATGAAGACAATAACAATAATCATTTTCAATCTCTTTTTCCTGAACCTCGTTTATGGGCAGGTAATTGACAGTAGTTATCAGAAAATTGAGACAGGGAATTGGCTTGAACTTTCATGTAGGCCATTAAATGATGAAGGTGAAGAATTACCATTTATATATATTGAAGAAATGCCCGAATTTCCAGGCGGATTTAATGCTTTAGCAAAATTTATTGTTGACACTTTAAAGTATCCAGAAACTGCTTTAAACGATAGTGTTCAGGGATGTGTCTACACAAGATTCGTTGTTGACAAAGATGGTAAAGTAAAGAATGTTGAAACTATAAGAGGTGTAAGAAATGATCTGGATTCTGCCTGCGTATGGGCGATAAGCATATTGCCAGATTGGACAAAGCCCAAATCAAAATATAATTACAGTATTGCGGTCCAATTCATTTTACCGATCAGATTCATTATCGAAGACTGAAGGAAAATGAAACGGTAACAGGAAATAACAAGTATTACTTATACTACTTTCTTTGGCCTGAATGCATGCACCGTACCTATAATGGAAGCGGCTATCATGAATAGTCCGTAAAAGACCCAGGCAGGGCCAACCTCGTCGAAAGAAATACCTCCGGGGGAGGAGATCATAAGTCCGTCCCAAAGCATAATAATAAAGGTGAGAGAAAGACCAATAATGGAAAAGACCTTTACTGTCATTGTTTTTAAATTTACTAGCGAAAGAATGAATAATGCAGTAAAAGCCAGAAAGAAGATCAGGGTAACTATACCGGCCTGTACGGTAATGTCATCGTCTTCTTCATACGAAGAATACGAGTCGTAACCGGAATACCCGTAGGGATCCGAGCTGTAATAATTGTCATAACTGCTGTACCGTGCACTGGATACTTCTTCCATGTAATAGAAGTCGGCAATGATAAAACCCAGGGTCAAAACCATGGCAATAATGTATAAAACACGCATCATAATATTTGGTTTTTGGTTATTAAATAGATCGTTTCAAGATTTTTTTACGAACCTTATCATAAAAAGTTCGCAAAATATGAATATTTTTTTCTGTTGATGGATAAGTTGCGGTATGGTTAATTGTTTAATCAATCGTTTACTTCATCCTCTTTCTCACGACTTCATAACACAATACTGCAACAGAAACGGAAACATTAAGTGAATCGTTTATTCCAAGCATGGGGATCTTTACTGACTTGTCACAGTTCTTGTTCCAGAAATCACTCAATCCATCAGCTTCGGTGCCAAAAACAATAGCCACAGGCTTTGCCAGATCAACATCATAATAAAAGGACTTTGCCTGAACTGAGGCTGCTGCAACAGATATTTTCTTGTCACGCATCCATTGCAAAGCTTCTTCATTTGACATTGCCAGCACCTGCTTTGAAAAAACACAACCTACAGATGAACGAATAACATTAGGATGGAAAATATCAGTCCTCGGATCACAAACGACCACAGCATCGGCATTACAGGCATCGGCAGTACGGATGACAGCGCCAAGGTTTCCGGGCTTTTCAACCGATTCAAGAATTATTATAAGAGGATTTTCAGATAATTTAACTTCTCCGGGTTTCATATCCCTTGCTTTAAAAACTGCAGTGATGCCTTCGGTCTTTTCCCTGTACATTACTCCTTTCGAAAGATTTTCGGACAAACGGTAAACTTCTATATTTCCGGGGATTATTTCATTCAATACATTGTTATCAGCATCGAAGTTTTCAGAAATATACAGACCGGTCATTTCGAACCCGCCAGATACAGCCATATTAATTTCTTTAAATCCTTCAGCAAAAAACAATCCGCTCTTTTTTCGCTTTCTGTTATCCCACAAGGCCTTCAGGTTTTTCAGATGCTGATTATCGGGACTTGTAACATTAATTATTTTGTTTTGCATCATTTTTGTATTTTTACAAAATTATACAATTAAGCATGAAAATCATTTTACCGGTGCTATTTTTATTTCTCTTTACTGTGGTGTCAGGACAGGGAATTGTTTTTATGGAAGGAAACTTCAGCGAAGCCCTTGCAAAGGCAAAAAAGGAGAACAAACTGGTATTCATCGATTGTTATACAACGTGGTGCGGGCCATGCAAATGGTTAAGTGCAAATGTTTTTACAAATAAAAAAGCAGGTGAATACTTCAACAGTCATTTTATAAATTTCAAGTTGGACATGGAAAAAGGCGAGGGAAAGGATGTCCGCACAAAATACCAGGTAGCCGCCTACCCCACCCTTCTTTTTATTGACGGTGACGGAATAATGCAGCACAGGGCTGTCGGCGCGATGGATACAGTTGCTTTTTTAAAACTGGGTGAATTAGCTCAGGATACATCAAAGAACTTTGGTTCATTTCTAAAGAAATACCACAGCGGAAACAGAGATGCATCATTTCTTGCATCTTATGCACAGGTTTGTTTTCAGGCATATTATCCTTTCGATATAGATGAATACTTCAAAACACAAACCGATGAACAACTAGCATCCGAAACGAATTTCAACCTTATTGAAATGTACAACCCTCCTATGAATTCCAGGGCTTTCAAGGTAATGCTGACAAATCGCCCGAAGTTCTACCAGTCAATCGGAAGATATCGCACCGATTACAGGATAAAGTATATAATCCTAAAGAACATTTATCTTAACGAAAAGAATATTGACCTTGTGAACCTCAAACCATTCCTAATGCCGTTGATAAAGCCGTTTGGAATAGATGATTCCGTTCAGATCTCATTGAAATCCGAAATGGAATACCACCAGAACCGCTCAAGGAACTGGGAACGTTATATGGAAATTCTGAGTACCCTGGTCTCAAAATATGGAAATGCTTCATTGTCCGAATACGAATGGGTACAGGTCTGCGAAAACCTTGTCCTGAACAGCGCAACAATCCCGTCTGCTGATATTAAAGTAAAAGAGTACATTGCTTTAGGAGAGAACTCAGGCGCCCTGAAATTCAAATACTGCCTCGTACAGGCATGGCTGCTATCGAAAGAGAAGAAAGATTACCAAACATGGATAACGCAGGCAAAAGAACTGGCAGCTAAGGAAAACGTTACCGAAGCTCAGTTTGAAAAGATAAGGAAAAGTTACTTCCCGGAATAGATAAAAATTAGGTCAAGGTCAAGGTTAAGGTCGAGAAAGGGTAAACCTTCTTGACCTCGATCTTGGCCTTGACCTTTTTATGTAGATTAATGAGCTAATGACCTGACAAAAGCGTCGTCTATAACTTTGCTAAGCAGTTCCCTTATTTCTATACCGTATTTTTCGGCCTGCTGTGGAATTATACTGAACTCGCTCATGCCGGGCACTGTGTTGATCTCAAGGAAATAAAATTCGTTGTCCTTTATTATATAGTCAATACGAACAATTCCCTTGCAGTTCAGCCAGTCGTATATATCGGAGCAGAGTTTATGACATTTATCGGTCAGTTCTTTTGATATTTCAGCCGGAGTGATCTCTTTAGTAACACCGGGCAGATATTTTGCCTCGTAATCGAAGAACTCACGGGTCGTTATTATTTCGGTAGGTGGGAAAAGGATTGTTTCTTTTGCAGATTTGAAAACGCCGCAGGTTATTTCGCGTCCTTTAATAAATTCTTCAATTATCACCTGACCGTCTTCCTTGAAAGCGCCTTCGAGAGCTTCGGTCAAAGCTGATTTTTCCTTTACCTTGGATGTTCCGAAGCTGGAGCCCCCGTTATTGGGCTTAACAAAAAGCGGCAGGCCAAGTTTTTTCACTATTTCATTGGCATTATATTTATCTCCCCTCCTCAGCCATACGCTTTTTGCCGTTGTGATGCCGTACTTTTCGAGATAAACTTTACAGAAATATTTGTTGAAAGTTAGAGCGCCTGTCATAGTATCGCAGGTGGAATGAGGAATGCCTATAGTGTCAAGATACCCCTGTAACAAACCGTCCTCGCCCGGTGTGCCATGTATTATGATGTATGCAAAATCGAAGCGTATTTTTTCATTCTTCAATGTAATGCTGAAATCGTTCATGTCCACTTTTGTATCGGGATGGTCGCTTAAAAACCATTTCTCAAGGTTCACATCAATAATAAATGTTCGGAAACGTACAGGGTCAAGCCACTTTTTTACCTGAGCTGCGCTTTTAACCGAAATCACTCTCTCGCTCGAATAGCCACCGGCCATTATTGCTACATTGTTCATAGGGTCTGTTTTTGCGCAATTTACAGTATTGATATACTAATAAATGTAAAACACCTAAAAATAAATAAAAAAGATTTTAACACGCATATCATTAATATATAGTCACATATAAGATTATTAGTTTTAAAAAATCTTTATTGAAGTTCAATATTATTAATTAAGACATAAAATCTATTGAAAAAAGTTCCTACATTTATGGAAATAAAAATCTTCTTTATGGCAAAGAAATCGGTAAATGATAAGAACGTGTCAGGGATTAACAGCCTTGAAACATACGTCCAGGGAGTACTGGCCGGAAAACACAGGTTCGAAAACGTATTCCAGTCGGTTTCGCGTATGATCCTTGACAATCCCAACGGAATTGAAAAAGTGATGTTTAACGGAAAGACCACATACGACTTCAAGGTTTTCCGCACCGGGAAAAAGCACATCATAGGAATGTATGACGAGGTGAATTCGCTTGTTTCATTTGTAAAAGATGCTGCCGAAAGCGGATCCTCTTCAGAAATGGCCTTCATTCTTATTGGTGAGCCGGGAAACGGTAAGACATTTTTTATAGACTGTCTTTCGGGGCTTTACCGCAATTTTATCTCAAAACCTGAGAACAAC
The DNA here is from genome assembly GCA_964515655.1 of uncultured Bacteroidales bacterium. GTDB lineage: Bacteria > Bacteroidota > Bacteroidia > Bacteroidales > GWA2-32-17. The sequence continues at coordinate 1,235 of CAZEWB010000239.1, read as the reverse complement.
CGCTATACTTTCTGTTTTACCAATCTTGATAAAACAGGAAAATACGGTAAGATCACCGAGGTAGAATCGCAGACATACGAAGATCCGATGATCCTTGCCATGAATCTCTCAGACGAAAAATCCGTTAACCAGGAATATCTTGCAAAACTTGGCGCCACATCAAAGCAGATAGATACTTTTTACAGGAATTACCGTCCTCTCGGCTCCTGTACATATTATATACTGAATCAGCTTCTCGATATATATGACGGCAATGTTGAAGAAGTACTGAACAATCATATTAAGATCACAAGAATCCCGGTAAGTGAATCTCGCGGTACGCTCACAGGCAAGTATGCAGCCAAAGATAAGATCACTTCTTCGGCTGTTGACCTGCTTGGCGATGAATCCATTTCCCGTCTACTGCATCTTTCGGACAGTGACAATCCATACCGTTTCGACCTGCGTCGTGGAGCTCTGGCACGCGTTGCCGGAGGCGGCATCCACTTTGCAGATGAGATCTTCAAGAACAAGCGCGACCTTGTTCAGGTTTACCTTGGAGTGATACAGAACCGCACTATTGAGATTGAAGGTTACAAATGGCCTCTTGACACTCTTATTGTTGCAACAAGTAATAATGCTGAGTTCGCACGCTTCCTCGAAGAAAAGGAACAGGCGCCTATAGTCGACCGCTGCCGTCTTACATACATGTCACACAATACCAACCTTCGCCTTCAGGAAAAACTTACCGGATTTGCACTGGGCAGCCTTGAGAAAACCACATTTACCGGCAGTAAAATGCACATGGATCCCAACCTGAACTACGCCATCAGTGTAGCTTTTGTCCTTTCCCGCATGCCCCAGTCCGACAAACTTTCTTCAGTAGAGATGATGAAACTGGCAGCAGGCGAAGTAGCGGGAGAAAAGAGCATCCGCACTCTGGCAGAAGTCATAAGCGAATTAAACACTGACCCGGATATCACAAAACGATTCGGACAGAAAGGTCTTGGTCACCGCAACCTCGGGCGCGCAATACAGGTTCTCCTTGAAACAAGCGAAACACAGGAAGGTGAATGTATGTATGCAGGAGATATCTTTACTGCAATAGAAAAGATCATACTCGACTATGTACAGGATACCAACGATCGTATTAAATATCAGAATGACCTTAAGACCGCACGTAAACTGTATCGCGAAAATGTTCTTACATCTATCTTTAACGCATATATGGACGAACCTAATGCCATTGAAAAGGA
>CAZEWB010000238.1:0-6105 GCA_964515655.1 uncultured Bacteroidales bacterium | reverse complement strand
GCACAACCCCACTCACATCCGATTGCTTCGGGTTCTCTTACAGCAATTTATTTGTAATGAACCCTCGTAATGACGCGCTTTTTTTTGTGTGATATTTGGAAATTAGGATTTTGGATTTGAGTTCTAATGGAATCACTTATTCAGCACCCTCGAAAGTGTTACTTCAGCTTCAAGTTCTTTTGAATACTGATAAGGGAAACTGATTTTATCTGAGTTAATTATTTTTATTGGAACGCACCTATCATTTTTAGCAATACCCAGCCGTATACATAATTCCTTAGCATATATTTTCCAGATTCCTTTGGTTGTTTTATCGTTAAATATATAATAGAATGATTTATCAGCATTGAACTTGAAAAATATTTTAACCTTTAAAAGCTTTATGCGCATATTTGGCGTGATTTTCAGGCTGTCGCCGGAGATCCATACAAGTTTCCAGTTACCTGTTATAAAAGAATCAGACAAAGCAAGACTGTCCTTTACAGGCTGTATGACCTTTAAAGAATCATTACTTACGTTATCATCATTTTTTTGCTCCGTTGTACAGGAAAATACAAAGAGAGGAATAAGCAAAAAGAATATCCTTTTCATATTATCAGTTTTAAAATTGTAGCTTTTTAGCCGCAGATTTCGCAGATTTTCACAGATTCTTTTCTGTGCAATCTGTGTAATCTGTGGCAAAATACAGCGCGTCGCATCCAACAGTGTTCCAGAAAGCATGAGCGGAATGTTTTTCATATGCTTATATTATGTCAAATAATCAGTTTTTAAACCTCCACCCGCATTTATCGATTAAATAAACAAGAGAAGCAATTGCTGCGCTTCCCAGTTGAAGTTCACGCTGGTTTACCTTTTCAATTTTATCGTTTGCGCAATGGTGAAACTCGAAATACTTTTGGGAATCGGGAACAATAGCAATAAGCGGAACGCCTTGCGGTTTCAGGGGAGAGATATCAACACCGGAGCCTCCTTTATAACATAGCCATATTCCCCACGGCTTAAGGAGATTTACCATCTGAGTCAATGAACTAAAGCAACTATCGGGCATATCAGCCGAAAATCCAAATGGTGTAGATACTCCTCTGTCGCTTTCAATTGCAGCAACATGCTTTTCGTTCCTCAGCGACGACAATTCAGCATATTTTTTTCCGCCACGCTGTGCAACTTCTTCATCCATGAACATCACTATACGGATTGTATGAAGGGGTGTATAATTCATTTTTTTGAACAGGCGTATTATTTCCATCGACTGAACACATCCTCCGCCATCATCATGCGCTCCCGGACTGTTATCCCAGCAGTCAATGTGTCCTCCCACAACAATATATTCATCGGGAAATTCGCTCCCCCTGATCTCTCCAATGACATTGTAAGAAGTTGTGTCTGGAAAAGTTTCGCAGTTGGTTTTTATATACAACAGGTCATCCGGAAAAGACTTATGCAATTCCGACAAGCGGTCGGCATCACGCGTACATATTGAAAGAGCAGGAATAGAATCAATACCCTCGGAATATCTCATTACACCTGAGTGCGGAAAAGAGTCAATTGTTAAAGCAGATGACCTGGCAAGAATTGCAGACGCTCCTTTTTTGGAGGCTTCAGAAACACCTGTGGAACGGAAAGCAGCAATTTCGCCGTAAGACATAAATGGAGAATAATTCTCGGAATTCATCTTCCTGTTATAGAAAACAATTCTCCCTTTTACCGAATCATCCGGCAACGCAAGCAGACTCTCTATTCCGTCAACCTCAATTACGTGCAATTTAAGTCCCTTTTCAGGTGTCGGCTTAGACATTCCGAAAGAACAGATTTCGAATGAGGGTTTATTTTTACCGCTTATCATCAGAGTTGCCGTTTCCTTTTTACCTCTTTTCCAGTTCCTGACTTTTATTTCCTGAAAGTAAACAGTATCGGCTCCCAGTTCCTTCATCTTTTCAGCTGACCAGTTCACGGCATCCAGTGATGCTTTTGAACCGCACAGACGACCCGGCATATCATTTACAAGTTGTCCGAGAAGTTTGTACGAAGTACTGTCCTTTAACGCTTCCTTATATAAAGAAGAAATGAAAAGTGAATCGGCATTCTGAGAGAACAACGCAGGAGTCAGCGAGACCAGCAAGGCAGTCAGATTAAAAAGCCTAATAAGAAAGGATTGTAGATAATGCATAATGGTCGCTGAGTTCCTTTTTATGTACGGTCGTTTTGTAAGAGGTCATTTCCGGTGAATAGAAAATATAGTCTATCCTGAAAGAGTAGAACTTCGACGGATAAGTGCTTCCCCATCCCCTGCCCGATTCCAGGTAAGCGTCTTTAAGATTGCCTCTGACCTTTGTATAAGAATATGAAACCGGGACATCGTTAAAATCTCCGCAGACGACAACGGGATATTGAGACTCCTTTATAGCGCCTGCAATGATCTCCGCCTGCGACTGTCTTTCGCGGAATGCCTTCCTGAGCCGTGAAAGTATACCCTTGCCTCTTTCGATTTCCTTGTCGCTTATATTCTTCACATCGGAAACATAATTAATATCCTCGCCCGACAAACGGATCGATTCAAGATGGTTATTAAAAAGGCGAATTACGTAACCTGAATCAATTTCTATATCGCTCTGAAGAGTCATGTTTGAAGTACCGTCGAAATTTATCTGCTTTTTTGCAATGATGGGGAACTTGCTGAAAGTAGCAATACCAAAGCGCTGAAATTCGTTAAGTATAACCGGAAAATACCTGTGATGATAATCATAGCCGAGTTCTTCAGTAAGTATGCTGAACGTTTCGAAGTCACCATTTGTATTCTCGTAATATTCCTGCAAACAAAGAATATCGGGGTTTTCCTCGCGGATAAAGGACATAATACTGTCGCGCAGTTGCACATTGTTCTTCCATAAATAAAGATTGAACAACCTTACATTAAAGGTCATAACTTTTACTACTCTTTTTTCAGGCGCAGGACTGTTGAATATCCCTGTCTGGAAAAATCCTGCAAAAACAAATGAGGCCCATACAAAAGGAATGACGAACAAAAAAGTAACTTGTATCTTTTAAAAAGGATTATTGTGAAAAGTATAAGATTTGCAATGAACAGGTATGGAAAAATAAGTCCGAAATAAGCAGGGATTATTGAAAAGCCGGGAGGTATGAACTTAGCAAAAATACTCAGTAACATTAAAAACAAAAAAACTACGGCGCCAACTTTAAAGAAGAAGGAAAATGATCTCCTGAAAAACGATTTTTTTCTTTCCGGATTCATTGCCCTGAATTAAAGAGTTTATCCTTTTCCTGTTTTGAAAGACTCTCGTAGCCCGACTTTGCTATTTTATCAAGTATCCTGTCGACTTCCTGCTGATATTTTGCCTTTTCGTAATTGTAATCACGGTCGTCCATCTTGCCGGCTTTGGCTTTATACTTCGGTTTTTTAATATGCATCCGTGGTTTTGGATTCACTACCCATTCAAACATACGTTCAAGCCATTTCAGCATATTCCGGCCCTGCCTGAATTGTAATGCATAGATAGCGCCGAAGGCTGCTCCTCCAAGATGGGCAATATGTCCTCCTGAATTAAGTGAGGGGATACTTAAAACATCAATAATTATTGTAATAAGCGCTATCCATTTCAGTTTCACAGTACCTATTAAAAGCAGGTTAAGTTCAAGGTTAGGCTTGTACATAGATGTTGTAATAACTATGGCAATAACCGACGCAGAAGCGCCAAGGGCAACACTTTCGCTCAGCACAGTATTAAAAACCGGAAAAATATTGAAGGCTGCTATAAAAAAAAGTGCACCTGACAATCCACCCAGAAGATAAACAGGAACTATTTTTCTGTTTCCCAGGAACTGTATGAATAATTTGCCAAACCACCATAGCCACAGCATATTAAAAAGAATATGCAGGAAATCGGAATGCAGGAACATGTAACTTATCGCTGTCCATGGCCTCACAGATAAAACATCGGTATCGGCAGGCAACATAAAATAGCGGACAGGACTCAGCACTTGTGTTCCTTCGGGCCGGAAAAGAAAAATAAAAACATCGATGAACTTAAAGACAAGAAAAACACCGGCATTGATGTAAATAAGCCACATCAGGTTGTTCCCGGCCTTTAAATTCTTTTTTATGTCGTCCATCATTGCCATACGACAAAGTTAATACCTCATGTTACATAAATAAATTCTTGTGTGAAAAAAGTTCCAAGCCCCAAATTCCAAGTCCAAAGCCCCAAGAAAAGAAAAAGAGAATTGATTGTTTGTTCAAAATGAAAGCGAGTATTCGTTTTAGGTTTTGTAGGCGAACCTTGTGATTCTTCATAATTTGCTCCGCTTGAAGTTGATGCTTTAATAAGTTGCCGTTTCGTATCCATTGTTTCTACGGTATTTTTAACAGTACGAAGATATAAAATGACATCCACCGCAAACTGCAATAATCTTTCACAAAGATCATTTTTCTTTTCCATTTTCCGTGCTTTTTTTTATCCTTTGAATTTGGGACTTGAAATTTTGGACTTGGGGCTTATTCACTGTCTTTTTGCGTATCATTAGTTAATATATCGTTTTCTTTTTCCACGCCCTTACAAGGAAAAATCCGAAGATCATACCTCCCAGATGTGCAAAATGAGCTACATTATCGCCGGCAGAATTGCTTATTCCGCCGTATAGTTCGAGGGCACCGTAAAGTATTACAAAATACTTCGCTTTCATTGGAAAGAAAAAGTATATATAAATAACCGAATCGGGGAACATCATACCAAAAGCCAGAAGAAGGCCAAAGACAGCGCCTGATGCTCCGACTGTAGGTATATTTATACTTTCCTGCACTTTTAAAGTAAGGAATTCCTTAACATCGGCAAGGTAACGGGGATCGCCCAGGTTATTCGACCATTCTCCCAGAAAACTGAAAACAGCTTCTCTGTATGCAGAAAAATGATCGCTTATCAATATGGCAAAGTTTTGAGGCGTGGGGTCCTGATAAAACAATCCTATCGCTTCGTTCATTGAATAAGAAGAATACCAGTTAACAAGCGTATGGATCACTGCTGCGCCGATTCCTGTAACGAAATAGTAAATGAGGAATTTTTTGGGTCCCCATACATTTTCAAGCACAGAACCGAACATCCACAGGGCAAACATATTGAAGAACAAATGGGTAAAACCCCCATGCATAAACATGTATGTAACATACTGGTGAGGCCTGAAAAAGTCCGACTGAAAAAAGAACAGGCCGAGATATTGAGTGAGGTCAATATCGAAACGGGACATCATTACCCATGTTGCAACAAAGAAAAGGGCATTAAGGATAAGCAGGTTCTTTATCACCACCGGCAACACACGAAATCCTGTAGGGCTATATTGATTCATGATTTTTTACCTGAGTTTTTTTTCAATTTCAGCTGAAGGTATAACAAAGAAAACGGCTTTTCCAGAAGGCGTAAAAGATGGCTGCGCACATGCAAAAAGACCGTTGAAAATATACTGCATTTCTTCGGAACCAAGTATCCTGCCTTCTTTAATACAGGATGTTTTAGCAATAGCAAGGGCAACTGTTTCGGAGCTTATCTTTTCATTGGCGAATCCTGTTTCCCTGAAAGATTCAAGAAAATCAATAATAAACATTTCGCTGTTGAAGTTCTGTATCTGTGCAGGCTTTCCATGAATAACAAAAGTGTCTTTTCCGAATTCGCTCATGTCGAAACCCATGGAAATAAGGAAGGGAATAAGGCTCTGAAGCAACGGGAAATCGGAGGTCGATACAGTTATAGTTTCAGGGAAAAGAAGTTTTTCAACAACAGATTTTCCGCTAACTTCGCGCTGAAGAAAATCCTCGTACAGTATTCTCATGTGAGCCCTTTGCTGATTGATGAACATCACACCCTGTCCGCAATTCGTAACAATATACCTGTTATCGGTCTGAAAAAAGATGTGTTTTTCATCTTCCGGACTTTTTTCAAGATCAAGTCCTGTTTGTTCAGGATCTTTTTCAAAAGGAGGGAAAGACTGTAGATTAAGTTTTGAGATTTTATCGGTGAATGATTCCGAGCGATGATTCGCCTGCCCATGGTCTCTTCCTGGCGGATGAAATCGGAACCGTTGATCTCTATCACAGTACCC
>CAZEWB010000237.1:851-6115 GCA_964515655.1 uncultured Bacteroidales bacterium | reverse complement strand
TGTGTTGGGTGTGTTTGGTGTTTTTTTTGAAGTTCCGCTGCTTTCAGAAGAAGTTCTATCGCCTTATCGTATTTCCCTGATGATGAATAAACCGAAGCCATATTTGAAAGCGCAACGTGGTAATTATCGTTATCCTCGCCATATACTTTTTTGTAGATCTCTATTGCCTCATCAAGGAGTTTTTCTGCATCGGAATATTTGCCCATGTTGTCGTAAAGGACAGCAAAATTCGACAGTGTGAGTGCATAGAAATTGCTTTCTTTTTTGAAAACTTTTTCCTTTATCTTCAGGCATTGTTTATACAGGTCTTCGGCCTCCTTGTTCTTTCCCTGCTTCTCGTATGCAACGGCCAGATTATTGAGCGCCGTGGCGTAGTCGGCGCTGTTCTTTCCGTAGAACTGGCCGCAGATGTCAACAAACTCCAGGTATACTTTTTCCATTTCGGGATATTTGCCGGCATAGAGGTAAAACTCACCCTGACTGTTGAGAGTTAATATGTAATTCTCGTTTTGTTTGCCATAAGCAGTTTCCATTTGTTTTACCGCATTCACATAAAATGGCTCCGCCTTATCGTACCTTCCGTTCTGCAGATAAAATGTTGCAAGGGTATTTAAAAATTGCATGTAGGCTGTATCGGTCTCTTCATAGTTGGCCTTCATAACTGCATAAACATCTTCGTAGACCGCCTCGGCTTTTTCGATGCAACCCGCAATGCTGTATATTCCGGCCATTTGTGTGGCGGTGTTAACATAATCGGGGCAATCTTTGGTCTGGTCTTTAACAATAAAGTCGAGGACCTCGTTAAGCAATTCGAAAGACCTCGAATACGCTCCTGTATAAGAACAATTGATTGCAAGATTATATGTGCACATTATATAATCGTAGTTTTCCTTGCCCAGTAATGACTCCGTAAGACTACGGGTATCATTGTATTTTTCAATGGCCGAAGGATAATCGCCGATACTGTAATAACAGAATGAGAGGTATCTTAAAAGTTTCAGGTAAGTAGTATCCTTTACTACAACTTTGTTCAGGTATATTTTTCCTGTTCCGATTGCAGCGGGATAATTCTGCACCGAAAACTCGTTCATGAATTTTGCATATAGTTCATCCCCCGTCTGTGAATGGCTGCAAAAGGGTATCAGAAAAAACAGAAATACTATAAAGTACCTTGACATAATAAAAACATTAGAATTCAAATGTAAGAAAAATCTGTACTGGTTAATTCACAAACTTTCGTTTTGGGCTAAAGCCCAATAATAACGGGGGGTTGCCTTACCCCGACCTGAAGGTCGGGGCAAGGCATTAACTCTCTGTATGTGGACTTTAGTCCATAAGTTCTATATCTTAAATTGTAAAATATTGGCGGGCTAAAGCCCGCCATCGGCCTGAGCATATTCCTGCTTTCAAATCATCCCATGCATAGGATTTCAATCCCACGCTAAAAAGGCATCGCACCTTATTCCCCTTTTGCCATCCTTTATCCCTTTTTGTCATCCTGATCCCCCCTATTGTCATCCTGAATGAAATGAAGGATCTATAAGGGATATGCATTCTTCGCTACGCTCCTAATGACAAACTTGCCCAAAACCCCCTTCCCGTCATTCCGGATATGTTCCGGAATCTCCTCATGCTCTTATACAAATACCAATGGGTTCAGGGTAGTGAGAGATTCTGAAACAAGTTCAGAATGACGGGTTGTGTGAAGGGGGCATTAGTCATTCCCTGTGTGAAAGTTAATGCCTGCTTTTATAGGGGTGCTCAGAATGACAAGTTTTTTATTTGATCAAAACGAGTACCCAAAACTAATACCGGGCATATAATGGTACATTCCAAAATCAATTAAGTTATTATGGGTATAATTAATTGAATTCACACTTAACCTGAAGAAGAGATTCTTGTCAAGAAGTATTTTAACCCCAGCGCCTACAGTAAGGTAATATGTATTAATTCTGTTATCGGTACCAATATTTTTTAATGAGTAAAAAGCAATTCCACCCTGGAATTCCAGGAACACCTGTTTGCTGATGATCTTTCTCTGGTAATTTGCAGTAAATGGGCAAAAGATATAAATCTTTTTCTCCATAAAGGGGTTGATATTTATTCCTCCCCTTACCGACACGCTGTTCTTTTTTCTGTAGTACAATATTCTTTCGTAAAACAATGTGGTATAATATGCGCCCGGGCCTAATATCTCAATATAGGCATAGTTTTTTGGTATCATTATCAGGTCAATTGTTTTGTCCGACAATCTGAGATCGTTGCCGACATTTAAATAATTCAGGTCATTGCGGTTTTCGAAAATGATTTGGGAGTGGGCATGCGAAAATGACAGCAAAAGCAGAGTAAGTAAAATGAATATTGCACGAAGACCCTCCGCGCATCCTTCGACTTTCCGCCAAATACTTTCAGGTAACAAATTGTTCACGAAGGCGGGCTCAGGATGACCCTGCGCGCTTTGAGTTTTAGAGGAAATGTCTTTTGTGCCCATCATTATTTTCATTTGTTTTACTTCAACCTTACCCTGTCGGACTTAATGGAGCATGCGTAGCGGAAATAAGTGAGTGTTGCGCTGTCGGTTTTGAACTCTACGGATTTCAAATACGGGCCTGCTATTACAGAGGTTTTGTATTTGTCTTCGGAAATAAAGATATAGGGCATGTGCCCCGAAGAATCCTTTTCGCTTTCGACAAAGTCGCTGAACTGGTATATGGGCTGGCCGTTAATTTCGAAGATCTCGCGAAAACTTCTCAGTTCTGCGTCATCTGCAGTATCAGTATCAAGCGTCATTTCTTCGTAACTGTAATCGTCAATCTCAAATTCATCCTTTGTTTTGAATTCCTCATTAAATCCGTTTACCGTTTTAAACACGATCTTATTTGCAGAAATATCAACTATCGGTTTCGAGAATAATTCTATCAACTCCGTTTTTTCATATGGATACAGCGCGATATCTGATTTCACCAGTTTGCTTCTTCCGGCTGTGATGAGTTCCGAACGGGTTGGCAGCCTGAAAGCAGGTATAAGCAGCCTGTCGCTCCAGGCTATCCGGAAATGGTCCTTTCCTTCAGCGCCCGCGTACTGCCCGCAGAGATATGATTCGGTAACAAAACAGTCCTTGTTCATCTGGCCGGAGTCCTCCATAAGTTTGTCCTTTCGTATCAATGTGGATTCGTTATACCTGTCGCTGTACCATTCTAAGAATTTGCCTGCCTGGTACCACGAAACTCCTAACACAGGATAGTCGGCATATCTGGCGTTGAACATGTATTTCTCCACGTACGAGGGACAGAATCTGAACAGTGCGTGAAAGGGATCGTTATCCGGGGTAAAGGCTTCCGAAGCGCTGCCTGTGCTGTCGTACCTGACAAGGCCGGGAATTACTTCGAAAACTGCTTCGGGGTAATCTGTGCCGTAAACGGAATATACCCACATTATATAAATGAGGTATTCGCGGTTAGTGACAGGTTTTAATGAAAGCATAACGGTGTCCTTCCCATTCAGAAAATATTTAGTGGAGGGCATGTGAATAAGGTCGGACTGGGAAAAACCGAATGTAAATAGTAGTAACAAAAGTGATATTGTCAGGAAGAATATTTTGGACAGTTTTTTCATAGATATTATTATCAAAGTTTTACTCAAGAAACTATTTTGTCATCCTGAACGCAGTGAAGGATCTGCTGCAAAATAGCCTTTAGATTCTTCGCGATGCTCAGAATGACAAAATGGTGGAAATAAAAAAGGGAGAAATTCATGTTTCCCATATCAGTTCTTCCTCCATATTACAAAGTCGTTTTCGATATTTTCCTGGCGCATTGTGGGCTTCTGTCTACCATCGGTAAGTTTTGTGACATTATTAAGAATGTAATTCTGAAGTTCGGAAACAGTAATAATGTCATCCTTGTTTTTATCCGCCTTTTCAGAAATGAGTCCTTCGCGGAGCGACCATGTGAAAACACCGTTCTTCCATTGTGCGCCTTCAAAGGCAAATTCACCGCCGCCTGCCGATGATATTACCATTGCTCCTGTTCCCTTGCGGAGGTCCGAGAACATTTCCTTCATCAGTTCAAAGGAGTTGTTGTAACTTATGGTGGCATTCGACTGATAACCTCTGGGTCTGGCGCCTCTGAAAACAACATCATTATCCTTAACTGCATTTACATCGGCAAGAACTGTTTCTTCCTTGTCCACTTCGCCGGAATGACATGCATCTATAAGAAGGATCTTTTCGCGGGCAGGAATAGAGTCAAGCAGCGAGTTGAGTTCCCCATACGAAAGCCCGTTAACAGAAGGTCTGGCAAAATCTATGTCATATGTCGCTAGGTAATAGTCCAGATTTTCATCAAGCAAGCCGTGACCTGCATAAAACACAAGCACAAGGTCGTCGACATTTGTCTTCATAAGACCCTGCCTGAGTTTTAAAATGTTTTCACGGGTAACATCCCTGTTCACCAGAATGGTTGTATTTATCTTATTGTAATCCCCTTTCCTTGTACTAAAAAGTGTAGCAACATCCTGTGCGTCTTTTGCAGCATAGTTCAGGTTCCAATCCTTGTCGGTATATTCCGAAGCGCCAATGACAATAAGATGCAGGTCGGGCTTTTCCGATCCTGACGGGATATATAACATCTCTGCCGTTTCGCGGAGACTCTCGACACCTTTTTCATTCATGCACGAAACACGTATGCGGTTAATGCCTCTGGACAATGTTAAAGTTATGTTTCCATCGTATTCAGAAGTGTTGTTTTCACGGAGTGAATATCCGTTGGAACCATATAATGCAACATCGTTTATCCAGATATTTATTCGGTCGAGTTTGTATATGCTGTCAGTTGCCACTATATTCAAAGCAAGAGATGGCTCTGTAGTTGACACAGACAGTTTGTCGCCATCCCTTATTTTGATCTCAGGAAGATGAAAATCGTCGCCAAACATTTCTTCGCTGAAACCGCTTTTCAGAAGGCGTTTCTGATAGGCAAGGTTAAGCGCCCTTATCATTTCGGGAGATGCCATACCGAGTCTTTCAAGGACTATATCAGGTCTGTTGTACTGGAGGTCGTACTGTTCAAACGGGTAGAATTTTATTCCGAAAGTGAATCCGATTTCCTTCTTTGCATTCTTTGTTGCGTAGTAATAATAATCGGGGGTCTTTATAATGAAATCCGAGCCGTTCATTGCATAAACAGTGGCTTTTTCTTTTCCGGTGGTGGCATCCCATATTTTCATCGAACCGTCGAGAGATGTTGTTATAACAAGTTTTCTGT
>CAZEWB010000237.1:0-841 GCA_964515655.1 uncultured Bacteroidales bacterium | reverse complement strand
TGTGTTGGGTGTGTTTGGTTGTTTGTTTTCTGTCGGGAGTGATCAATGCGGCGGTGATCGAGTCGCTGTGGCCTTTGTATGTGACAAGATCCTTAAGTCCGTATAGATCATACTGTATCAGAGTATGTGTGCTGTCCTGGTAGAAAAGTTGCTTACCTCCCGGACTGAAGAACAGGGGTCCATAACCGCGTGTGATCATCTCTGCTTTTTTGTTCTTATAGTCAAAGAGGACAACATTCGATTTTTCGTCGGCTAATACTATCGAGTCGTTGACGGGACTGAAGATCATTGTCTTTATTTCCCACGGGAATTCGAAAGTTGCCAGAGGCATTTTCTTTGCAGTGTCCCATATCTTCATACTGCTATATCTGTATATCGGAGCCACTTTATTATATGCTGCACGGGAATTCGTTGTAAATTCTCCGGATATCTGCAACAGCATTGCATCGGCCATATAACTGGCCCTGAGTTTCCTGTCGCCGACAATTGAACCTGTTTTGTTGTCCAGTCCGCAACTGGCCAGCAGCGTAGAATTGCGGTTGAACCCGAGAGAAGAGATAGAAATATAATGAGCAGAAATAGTGTTCAACTTTTTCCTGTCCTGAACGTCTAAAATATGAACGGGGAATATTCTGGGCTGAAAAAGGGTTCTTAATATCCCGCTTTTAAATCCGATGCCACCGGTGGCGAACAATTTATTGTCGGGGGCGATCGCCGTTGCATCGAGGGATTCGATACTGCCGCGAAAATAATTCAGAGCAAAGCCATACGAAGTAAGTGAGCTGAGAAATACAGAATAAACAGGGAAATCAAGTATCCCGTTTGCCAGCATGGGGTTCCT
>CAZEWB010000236.1:1477-6118 GCA_964515655.1 uncultured Bacteroidales bacterium | reverse complement strand
TGGATGACGGCGCCCCCTCAGTATTCTCCGGTGTGACAGTGATCGTTCCCGTTGCATTCACAGTTCCGCAACCTCCCGTCAATAGTATACTATAATTAAATGTACCGGATGTTGTAGGGGTACCGCTGATAGTAATAACATTTGCTGCCCATGCTGCTGTCACGCCCGCAGGTATACCTGTTGATGCTCCTATGCCAGTGGCTCCTGTGGTAGCTATCGTGATACCTGTCAACGGTGTGTTGATGCACAATGTAGGAGTGGAAGACGGTGCGCCCACAGTATTCTCAGGAGTGACCGTGATCGTTCCTGTTGCATTCACAGTTCCGCAGCCTCCTGTCAATGGAATACTATAATTAAATGTTCCTGATGCTGTCGGGATTCCGCTGATGGTAATAACATTTGCTGCCCATGCTGCTGTTACTCCTGTGGGTAATCCTGATGCTGCACCTATGCCTGTGGCTCCCGTCGTAGCTATCGTGACAGGTGTGAGAGGTGTGCTGATGCAAAGCGTCGGTGTTGATGACGGAGCTCCTGCTGTATTGTCCGGGGTTACAGTGATAGTACCTGTAGCATTCACAGTTCCGCAGCCGCCGGTGAGTGTTACTGTGTAATTAAATGTACCACTAACTGTAGGTGTTCCGGTTATCGCTGCGACATCGGATGCCCAACTGCCGGTAACTCCGCCGGGTAAACCTGTAAAGGTTGCTCCGGTTGCTCCGGTTGTGCCATAAGTAATATCCGTAATTGCAGTGTTGATACAAACTGTCTGGTTGTCTGTCCCTACAGCTGATGTCAGTGTTATTGCATTGATTGGGGTTACAGTTATCGTTCCCGTTGTATTGACGGTTCCGCAACCTCCCGTCAATAGTATACTATAATTAAATGTACCGTATGCCGTAGGGGTACCGGTTATTGTGATAACATCCGCGGCCCATGCTGCTGTCACTCCCGAGGGTAACCCCGTGGCTGCGCCTATGCCCGTGGCTCCGGTAGTGGTATGAGTAATAGCGGTAAGTACCGTATTGATACACAATGTTGGACTTGATGATGCCACCGATACTGTGTTGTCCGGACTAACAGTTAAAACAGCAATATTTGAAGTTGCGCTTCCACAGGTTCCTGCAATAACTACATCATAGTTTCCGGCATCGCCTGAAACAGCGCCTATAATTGAATAGAAATCAGAGTTAGCTCCCAAAATATCCGAGCCGCCTTTTCTCCACTGATAAGTCAGCCCGGTACCGGTAGCAGTAACTGTAAAGGTCACATCAGATCCTGTACATACAGGCTGTGATAAAGGATGAATAGTAATATCAGGAGCATCGCATAAGAATGAAGTAAAATCATTATTGTTTAGTTTTCCTGTTGTTTCGGTAAGTGCCGAAGAAGTAATAGTAGAATTTGCTCCTACAATTGTTGTACTTGAATTATCTGTTGTCCATAAAGAAGTTCCGTTGTCATAACGATTTAGTTTGAAATTTGTTTCATCAGTACCCACAACGTCAGCAGTTGGATATGTACATTCGTCTGTATAAGTATAACTAGTAAGTGCAGGAGCGCTAAAACTCCAGTAGCGTGTTATATAGTTATCTGCTTGGGTGTTGTTCGGATGTATTGCATCTGTAACTTTAACACCAACTGTTCCTGCTGTTGTATTAGCAGAAAATGTTAATTGAGCCATGCTGTATTCTGCGGCACCGGAATTATCGCCAATGGGGAAAATATATGCAGGTGATGCACCAGACGGAAAGTTACTTTTTAAAAAGCCTGTTCCATTTGTAACAAACATACTTGTTGCAGACGGAACTCCACCAACTGTAGCGAGCTGAAAGTCGACATTTTTAATTTCCAAAATACCTGCCGTTAAGGTTGTGGTTCCGGTTACATTTATTTCCTGATTACCCAAACTGCATAAAACACCGGATCCTCTGTTCATGGTTAAATTTGCAAAAGTTGCCGGAGTGGAAGTAAATAAACCATCAGGTATTGTAAATGCACTTGCATTTGAATTAAAAATAAGTGTTCCTGCAGCGCCAACAGTAAGAGTCCCCGATGTACGGTTAAATGGAATAGATCCGGCAGTGGTATAAGTATTGCCGTTAATGTCAAATTCACCTGCCTGCAAATCTAAAGTGCCGAGAACAGTAATATCAGATGTGTTAAGAATAACACCAAAGGCATTATTAATAGTAAGGTTATTAATACTACCATTGGCAGTGGACGGTAATTCGCTACCAGTAGTTATTGGGCCTGTTGCAGTATTATAGTTAACATTAAAGATAACCCCGCTTAAGTTCCATATTGGAGTTGCAAGCAATGAACCAATAGTTCTGTTTATTGTCAATGTACTGGCAGCATCTATACCAAAAGTTAATGCACCCGCACCGCTTGTATTTAAAGAGCCTGTTGTTAAATTCAGAACAGAACCTGTTGTTCCCACAATAATCGGGCATTGCAGATCAACGGCCGGATTAGCTCCGGATGTATTATCAATTGTAAGATTTATTAATCTGCCTGCTGTTCCATCGGTGAATGTTCCTGTACCGGAAATTGTTTGCTGTGCAATACCGTTCATGGTAAATAAAGAACCAGCGACAGAAGTATTGAAAGTGCCGTTATTTACAAGATTTCCCCTTAAGAATAAAGATATTCCGTTAACTCTGAATTCACTTGCAACACCGCTGTTAATTGTGATATTACCCCCGATATAAAAAGGACCGTCATATAAAATCACCTGACGGTTAGTTCCGGTAGTATTATTAATAATAATATTGCCTAAATAATAAGTACCGGTGTTGTTAGTTCTGATATCAAAACCATCTGTACTTCCACCGGAACTTGTGCTAACACCATCTCCGAACTGAATAGTACTTCCGGTAAAGTTAGGCGCTGCCATAGACCATAGCAATAAGGTTGTTTGCCCGTTACCAATTGCAGGATAAGCAATAGGGTCAACAATTGTCATTTTGCCACCGGTAAAATTTACATTTCCTCTCAGATCCACCAAATTTGCAGCAGCGGTATAATCATTTCCGCCATCATCTGATCTTTGAGGGTCAACAATTAAATCTCCGTCAGTTATTGTTATTGCAGCAGTTCCTGCTCCATTATTGTTTAATCCACCATAAAGTTTTACAGTTGCGGCAGGACTTTCAATAATAAGGGCAGAAGTAGCAGCTATTAATTGTAATTGGTCGTCGCCACTTCCATACTCAAATATTCCGGAAGTAACTTGCAGGGTGCCAGTTACAGTTGGAATACCGGGAGTTGCTGTAACACCGGCGCCCACACAGGAAACATTAGCGCCGACATTATTAAGCCATAGTCTTCCTGTGGCAGCACAAATTGTAGCAGCGCCGTAATAAGAAGTAAGAGTTGTAGCGCTTGAAAGTTTAAATGTTCCGTTTGTAAGAGTTAAATAAGTCCCAGCTGCAGTAGGAGAAGACATCGTAATAACTCTTTGAACATCCAAAATATTTGCAGCAGAAACACCTTTATTAACTGTAATCCGATTAAAGTTACAAACAGCCCCTGTACCGGTAATCGTGTTATTAGCAGCACCAGTGAAGGTTACATTACAAACATTTCCGGGGAATGTCTGAACCATCTGAAAATCGCCATTTGCAATCAGGTTTCCCCTTATGGATAACAAATGTACAGCGGCAAAAGCGCCAACATTAATTGTGCTACCCGTATTAACCTGAACATCACCGGTAACATTAATTGTTTTAACAGCAGCAGTTCCACCAATTGTAAAAACAGAATTATTTGAAATAACCAGATTACCGCCTATAGTTGTAGTATTTGCAGCACCACCCAGAATTGTCGGTGTACCGCTAATTTCAAAATTACCTGTAACGTTGACTGCAGCGGAAGGAGTAATGGTTGCAGAGTTTCCCGAAACCAAAAACTTTCCTGAAATATTAATTGCCGTATTGGATGTTACAGTAAGAAGAGGCGCAGATACTATAAAATCAACACTAACAGTAAGAGTACCACCGCCAATTGTTTTCGTGCCTGTTCCTGCAAGTTCAATATTATTAAAGGCCTTTTCCCATGAAATAGTTTGTGCAGCACCATCAAATTTAATCGTTCCTGTTGAAATATGGGTACCAGTTGAATTACCAGTCCAGTTTCCGGCAATTGTATGAAAATAACTACCTGAGTTGAAAGTTGAATTGGCAACAAAAACAAAGTTTCCTTCTATATCAAGGGCATAGTTAGTTGTTAAAAATGTTCCGTTGCCCAATGAAATTGTATTAAACTGAACAGAAGCCGGAGTTCCGCTAATAATAGCGCTTCCGCTTTTGTAGAAATATACATTGGCGACCCGCCCGGCAGCTGTGTACATATCATATATACCGTTTATTATCAGGTCGCCATATATATTAATACGGTGTGCAGCAGCAAATGCGCCAACATTAACTACTCCACCGTTGGCAACAGTAAAGTTATTTCTGACATTTATAGTTCTGACGGTTACGTTATTACCAATAGTAAGGGTTCCTGATACTCCGGTTCCGGCAGATAAATTATAAACATCAATATTCTGGTCAACTGTTATGGTATGCCCGTTCTGAACAATAAAAGTGCATAATCCACTTGTTAGATTTGCAGCAATAGGGTTTGCTCCTCCTCCTC
>CAZEWB010000236.1:0-1467 GCA_964515655.1 uncultured Bacteroidales bacterium | reverse complement strand
TGTGTTGGGTGTGTTTGGGTGTGTTTTTATTCTCAAGGCACTAACACATTCAGCGCTCCTCCTCCTCCGGGTAACGTATTCCAGTTAGCAAGAGCGCTGAATGTGTTAGTGCCTTGAGAATAAAAAGCGCTGACTGGTGACCATATTATTAATGTTCCGGGGTCGCCATTATCCTGGTCAAAATCTTCACCTGATAAACCACCTGAGTATCCCGAAAATGTAATTACACCTATACCTGTTGTTTTACGAACACTGTATGTGGGTCCTGTATTGAAAATAATAAAATTAGGGTTAACATTTACAGGATATGCATCGAAATTAATATATTCGTTAAATCCGGTTCCTGATGAGAAAGAACCGTTGTTCATAGCAGTAATAAGACCTGCACTGATTGTAAGATTACAATATTCAAATGCAAAATAAGTACCGGTAAAGACTGCACTTCCGGCAGTTTGAATGTATGTAAAAGAACCTATGCCGTTTCTGGTAATAGTAGCAGGTGTTCCAGCGTCTCCTACGAAAGAGCATGTTCCGGCATTTGTAATTGTTTTACCATTGGCAACTTTCAATACGGCGCTACTGTTAACGGTAAAACTTGCTGCATTGGCAATATCTATATTCCCATTTGTGATAAGGGTTTGTCCGTTCAGGTTAAATCCGCCCGAAGTAACTGTAAGGTTTCCGTTGATAGTATATCCAAATATTAATTGAACACTTCCAGCACTTTTTGCTACCTCAAAATTATTCATAGCCCCCCCCCCCATGCTGAAAATATTTTGTAGCCCACCGCTTACAGCCCTTACTTTTCCCGTTCCGGTATGTGTTCCGGAAATCATAAAATCACCCATGCAATTGATGTTAAAACCACCATCGGCTAAAACAGAACCAAATTCAATATCCAGGGTTCCTTGTATATCAAGTGCAAATCCCGCTGTCAGCGTATTACTAAAGGGAAGAAGAATAATACTATTAAACTGGCAGACGCCAAGCGATGGTCCCTCTATAGAGTGTGGAATGTTTGCAGTAAACGCAAGTTCACAGACCTGTCCGGCAGCAGTGTATAGGTCAATATAAGAATTGTTACCGTCCAGACGAACTTTTCCTCCCACATTCAAATAATGTGTTGCAGCAAAAGCGCTCACAATTATGCTTGAATTATCTCCTGAAAGAATGATGTCCGTATTAACAGACAAAGTACGGGCTGCGCCACCGTTCCCAATAGTTAATGTAACATTTGCCTGTGAAATCGTAAAATTTGTAAGCGAATACGCTGGCGAAACATCTAATGTAATATTATGAAGCAACTCGACTGATTTAGTAGAAGATGCCTGCCCCGGATAACCTTCGGCAGGGTTGTTTATCCAGGCGACGCCATTCCACCTGTCCCAGTTTGCAGCATTAGACCAAATTCCTGCTGCGGCAGAACGATAATCACCGGACAAAAAAAAACCAAACACACCCAACACA
>CAZEWB010000235.1:0-6127 GCA_964515655.1 uncultured Bacteroidales bacterium | reverse complement strand
ATTGCTCTGCCAGCCTTACCATATTTGGATTATTCTTTTCGGATTCATTAAGAATAAGTCTGTTTTGCCTGTTCAATGGTTCCAGGTTACCTTCAATACGGCTGTATTTGTCGGGCTTTTTTCTGTCGTCCGGGGAAATGCTCAGGTAGTATCCGTTCTTTTTACCTGCCTCAACGAAAAGAGGAATAAAGACCTGCTGATAAAATGGGTCTTGAAGCGTGTTATTCTCAGTAAAGAAATATACCTGAGTCCTGCCCTTAACATATTCGTTTATGTAATAATACCAGTCAATATAATCTGCATTGGTGACCTTATCAAGGTAGCCGGTGATCACATAAAAGACCCCATCCAACATGCCGATAAGAAAAACCGACTTGTAACTGTTCGCTTTATTCTTTGTATTACTTGGCGCAGGGTCGCCATAAGCGATCAGGAAACGGAACTTCGACAGAAACGGCACCTGTCCCCAGTGCAACTCCTTAAAGGTTTCACCTTCGGTAATAGGATTGTTGAAATATTCCTGTTGTGCGGAGCGGGTACTGATCTTACTTAATGAGCGGTCAATATTTTCTTCGCTGTTTTTCTCAGGCCAGCTGCTTTTACCGTTCTTATCGCGGATATTGATAATGTCCCAGTTGTCTGACTTTGCACCAGCTCTGGTAACACAACAATCTTTCGCAATGATATTACCGCACCAGATCACAAGAAGGGGTACACTTACCGAACGGGTAGGATAAAGAGCCTGTTCGAACCAGTCCCATCTGTTGTTGATTATATCAGGGTTGCGCGTATCCTCATCCGTATCAAAATCGTCCTGTATCAATACGTCGGGACGTATTTCATTATTCTTTGTTCCGCGAGGTGATTGTCCGGCTCCCAGGGCACGTAAACTTACACCTGATTTCGTTTTGAATTCGCCCATTTCCCAATGTCCGAATTCAGGCTGATCGCCGTAGAATGCTTTAATCCTCGGATTGCTGTCGAGATTCGCACGGTACGGCTCTAACAGACGCTCAGCATTATCGTAGGAATTACTTGATAACAGAACATTGAACTTCTTACCGGTAAGAATAAGATAGAGCACAATAAACATTACTGAAGTTGTCTTCGATAATTCACGACTCCATGAAAGTACTTCGTACCACTCAGGATTTGATATGATGCGTTTGATCGCTTTTTTCTGGAACGAAGCGAACTCTGCTTTTGCGTAATTAGGGAAAAAGAACTTGATCCATGCTATAGGATCAGCTTCAAGTTCTACTCTCTTTTTAAGAATGTCTCCAAACGTGAGCGACTGATCGACCGCAATGTCATTTTGCAGGGCCTCGCGGTATTCATTCCAGTCGGCTAATAATTCCTTTTTGTTCAGTTTAACCATTCTTTAAAGAATCTTTAATGAATGCATCAAAAACGTTTGCGAGTTCTTTTGCTTTGGTCAGATCAATGGGCCTTAACCAGTCAAGAATGCGTTTGCTTACACCGATGATATCGGCAAGGCTGCTTTCGCGTTCCATCTTATCAATTGCACTTGCAAGTTTGTTGATGCTGTCTGCCTCCGAGGGTGTAGGATATTTCTGATCACGGTTTGCGATCAGATCATTAATTGCAGCGATCTGTGAATAAAAGCGCATTAATTGTTGCTCGCGTGTAACTGTTAATGAAGCCTTCTGAGACTCCCAGTTCTCTTTGTTTACCCATTTGTTTATTGAGGTCTTACTTACACCGGTACGCTCTGCGATCTCAACCTGTGATAGATTCTGAAAGCAATAAAGCAGTTTCGCCCATTCCTTTTTTTGGTTGACTTTCATTTGTAATAATGTATTTCGTTTCAAAAATAATCTTTGGATATGTAAAACTGTCATAATGTCATAATCCTTTCAATAGTAATAGATACCATTACTGTAAAGCGAATAAATATAAAATATGTATATTATAATTGCAGTCTCAAGACAAAATGTCATAAATGAAACATCTGATAAATCAGACCGGGACTAACGCAGAAATAATGCTATACGGCATTATTGGTAAGTGGATGGATATTGATGTTGATCTGCTTGTGAAAGAACTCGAAAATCTGAAAAAATCAGCAATTAAAAATCTCACTTTTTATGTAAATTCTGACGGTGGAGAAGTCATGCAAGGTCAGGCTCTCTACAATTACCTTAACCGGAATGAGTTTCAGGTAACATGGGTTATTGATGGCATTGCCGCAAGCATGATGGCAATGCTTATCACCAACCCGAAGCATACCGTAATTGCGAACAAATACAGTAAGCTAATGTATCATCGCCTCGACGGAATGGTGCGCGGCAATGCTGATGAGGTTCGTAACTATGCCGATATGATGGACACATTCGAGAGTGATCTTATCGACATGTTTGCCAGCCGCACTAAACTGGAATCAAAGAAGGTTAAAAAGGATTTCTTTAATAATACTGACAGGTGGGTATCAGCACAGGAAGCACTTGAACTGGGCCTCGTAAACGAAATAAAAGATGGTAATGCTGCAATAGTTGAACCCGGTAATCTTGGTAATTGTCGTGAAGTATACGATCATTTCACACAACAGTTATTGAACTTAAACAACAAAACCAAAACAGAAATAGAAATGAAAAAAATCGCTTTATTGTTAAACCTTGCTGAGAATGCAACTGAGGATGTTATTGCAACCGCCATTCAGAATATTCTCGACAAAAACAAACTGTCGGCCTCTGACTTGTCAAAAAAAGACAACGAGATCACCGACCTGAAAAAACAGATCGCCGAAGCCAATAAGGCTAAGGTAAAAAACATTATCGACAATGCCATTACCAACAAAAAGTTTGGTGAAGACAT
Organism: uncultured Bacteroidales bacterium; assembly: GCA_964515655.1. Lineage (GTDB taxonomy): Bacteria > Bacteroidota > Bacteroidia > Bacteroidales > GWA2-32-17. Next base: position 3,292 of record CAZEWB010000235.1, on the reverse strand, counting down.
GCGTCAGGTTTATACCGACATGGCAAACGACAACTTCGAACGCGCTGAGAAGGTGATCAACAGCCTCACCGGAGTTGCTCCCGTTATTGGCGATCTCGGAAAGTCAACTCTTCCTGAAGCAGAGAAAAACTGGACTTTCAAGGACTACGTGAAAAACAACAAAGCCGAAACCCTGAAGGCCACAAACCTTGAAAGGTTCAAGCAACTCTACAAAGAGGAGTATAAACGCGATTACAAAGAGTAAAAACAAAAACAAAATAAGGAGGACAAAAAATGACCTTTATTCATAACACAACAAATGCGAGCTACAACTTCAAGGCTCCCAATGTCGCAGGTGATGCTGACAGTAAAGTTGAAGTAACGTTCCCTTCCGTTGAATCGCAGACTCCGGATTATGCCGCTATAATTGCCATTGCGGTCGCTGCAATGAACACTCATGTAGCCGTTAGTCTTACAGGTAATGCTACGATCAATGCAACTGTTGATTCGGAAGTTACCAAAAATGCAGAAATGCTTTTGGTTCTTACCGCCGACAGCAGTGCAAGAACTGTTACCCTGGGCGATGCAATAACCGGAGATGCAATTGTGGTTCCTGCAAACACAACTGTCAACGCCTTTCTCAAATATGACGGAACAAACTTCCTGCTTGTTACAAGCACAAAGGACGATGTTCAGGACGGTTCAATTGTAGCAGCAAAACTTGCGACTGACGCAGTTGAAACCCTCAAAATAAAAGATGCAAATGTTACACATGCCAAACTCGCAGATGATGCTGTTGAAACAAACAACATAAAAGATGCGAATGTAACCCTTGCAAAATTAGCCGCAGGAGTTGCTGCCGGTGACATCATGTGGTATAACGGCACGAGTTGGGTTATACTGCCAAAAGGAACTGATGGTCAGGTTTTAAAAATGGTTTCCGGTTCACCCGCATGGGCTGCTGATCTGATCGAATAAACTGAATTTTAAACAAAAAAACAATTAATAAAATGAAAGCAACAAGGTTTTTACTCAGCTTTATGGTGGTACTTCTTTTTGCCACCGGTATCGGAAGTGCATTCGGCGCAGGGGCAGGCGCGGCAGTTCTTGGATTATCCCTGTTCCAAAAATCAACGGCCAATATGTACATGGCAGTCACACCTGAAGTATGGACTAATTACATTATTGGAAACCTCTTTAAAGATAATGAATTCATTCTGGACTCTATTGACGAAAGTCAATATGTGATCGGAGTTGGAGTTGTACATATTCCGCAGGCAGGTTCAGCATCCGCAGTTAAACGTAACCGCACACAACTTCCTGCAACTATTACACGCAGAAAAGACATAGATGTTACTTATGTTCTTGATGAGTTTACAACTGATCCCCGTTTCATTCCTAACATTGACAAAGTCGAATTATCTTACGATAAGATGGACAGCTGCATGCAGGAAGATATGTCAAACCTGAAACAGATTACTGCCGAGGCAATGCTTTACAACTGGAGACCGACTTATTTTATAAAGACATCAGGTGCCGCGACTGCTGCACATTATGGTACAGGTAACAGGAAGGCTGTATGTCTGGCAGATTTTGTTGCTGCCAAAGAAACATTCAACCGTTGGGGCATAGCAAAAGCAGACCGGTTTGCATGCCTTGATGTTGATATGAAGGGTCAGCTTGTAAGAGAACTGCTGGCAACATCATCGAAGGACTTCTCGGTTATATACAATCCTACGACAGGCGATATAGCCAAACTCGAAGGATTTACAATTAGGGAAAGGCAGAGCGCACTGGTTGCAAGCAATCAGACACTATCTTCAGTTAGTGGTACGTCTTATTTCAGATGGACATCAACAGACCTTACTTATACTCCGGAACAGTTTGCAGAAATTGAGGCCGGAAATTCAAGTGCAGCTTCTACATCCGCCGCTATTGCACTATTTTGGCACAAAACTATGGTAGCCCGCGCTGTTGGTGTTACTGAAATGTTCGACGATCAGGGCAACCCGCAGTACTATGGTGATATTTATTCATTCCTGCAGCGTATGGGTGGCCGTACCCGCAGAGGAGATGGTAAGGGTGTTCTTGGCTTAATCCAACTTACAACTACATAATTCTGGTTTCATAGGTTAAAAAGCCAGCTAAAAGGCAGGTCACAGCGCACGGCGGCTGGCTTTTTTAAAAAAAAGAAACATGAGAGAAAGGGCTGTAGGATTAGTAACAGGTTGCAGCATCGGTTTTATCGGTGGCATCACAACTGACAGAATTATTGAGGTTGCAGTCCTTGCGTTTTTAGGAGGACTTCTGGGCGGAGCCGGTCAGACATTATGGAAAGCATTATGCAAAATAAGGCAATATAAAAAAGAAATAAAAAAGCGAAATGAAGTTACTTAACAATATAGTAAAGGTAGTTTTTGCTGTAATTACGGTCGCTGTAATAAGTATTACTGCGCATGTTACTCTTCAGGAGGCTACGGTAACCAGTACTGGTTTACCAAACATCCCCGACAGCACTGACATTGTTAATCTGAAAACTACTCTCAATTACATCTACGAGCCTTCACGCGCGCATTTCAATCATGCAATATACATTTCATCCGGATACAGAAGTAATGCCGTTAACAAGATCGTAGGGGGTCAACTGAACAGTCAGCATCTTTCCGGCGAAGCCATCGACCTTGACGCAGACAAATGGGGCGGGCTTACCAACCGCGAACTCTTTAAATTCATACGCGACAGTCTTGATTACGATCAGGTAATAATGGAAGGCGGCAGTATGGGTTGGGTACATGCTTCTTATCGTAAAAAAAATAACAGGAAACAAGCATTTTATATACAATGAAGTATATTCTATTCATATTAATGATCGTTTCCCTTGCGGCATGCAGGACACCAAAGTACGTACCCGTAGAAACAAAAACGGAAATAAAAGAACGTATTGTTGAAGTTCCTGTCCCGGCTGACAGTTCATCTATCATAGCATTACTCGAATGCGACTCACTCAATCATGTTTATATTAAAAGGCTCGCTGAAAAGCAGACAAGCAATGTCACTCAGGGGATAGCTATCAAAGATAACGTCCTTTCAGTGGCATTTAAAAGCGATCCAAAGCACGTTGAAACTATTGTCAGGGATACTACTATATATCAAGACAGACCCGTTCCGGTTGAATGGCCTATAAAATATGTATTTCAGATGCATTGGTGGCAGGAAATGCTTATGTATATAGGGCTTATTGCATTAATCATTTTGCTTTTAATAAATAATTTAAAACGATATGGCAAAAAAAAAACCAAACACACCCAACACA
>CAZEWB010000234.1:0-6153 GCA_964515655.1 uncultured Bacteroidales bacterium | reverse complement strand
AAACGGCGTTGTGACCTAATTTTTCTAGTAATGTTTTTGTTATAGCTCCTTTGCCTGATCCATATTCAACAATTATTCCTGCTTGCTCAAAGTTTATTTTATTAATTATTTTTCTTGAAATATAATTTGTGGTTTGTGCAACAGCTCCAACTTTTTTATCTTTTAAAAAATCTTTTACTAATAAATTTGTTTCCATCTTTTACCGTTTATTCCCTGTTTGCGTTCTTGTTTGTTTAGTATTTGAATTTATTGTTTAAGCTTTCTAACCGTAAAATCATCGTCTGTCAACCCTGTGTCGTATTTTACATCCGACATCTGCATTTTGGTTTTGTGATTTTTCTTTAAGTCGGTCATTTCAATTTCAGCGGCATTCCAATAGTTGCCAATCTTTTTGAAAGTGTATTTTGCTACTTTTACTTTTGTATTGCCTTTGTCGTAATACTCCATTAATTCAGGATAATAATCTGTTTTATTCACATGTACAATTACTTTTGAATAATCCGAGTTACCACCGATAGGAGTTAATTCCAATACATATACATTGCCTACAGTTTTCACTAATTTTGGGGTGTACTTTACCGAGAATAGCACAGATTCCATATCGTCATAAGAAAAATCGGTGCCTGCAAAGTTTTGATTTTTAGCACTGGTTGCAATTCGTCTTTCTTTGCCAAAAGCGGGTAAATACAAATACATTACATCATTAGGCAATGACAACACAGAAATGCCAGATTGCGAAGCAGGAGCAGTAAACCGAAATATTCGTTTATCGGTTCCTTTTTGCTGTATGGTTGCTTCACGAATTTCTTGTTTCCCGGTTTTGTCAATAAGAATGATTTTATTCTTTCCAGTCATGTCTTTGGGAGAATACATAACATCGTCCATTTTTTTTAAAATGGTACTTGCATCTTGTGCATTTGCAGAAAACATGCTTCCTGCTACGATTAAAGCGGTTAAAACCACTGTTTGAATTTTCATTTTATCCATTTTTTTAAAGAATTAATTATTGTTAATGATTATTTGCTATTATTTTGCGTTTTCTATTTGCCAGTATCAATATTATAGGCAATAGAGTTAAAGCCCCGATACCGGAGCCGAACATACTTATGGCAACCAGAATACCAAAGTTTTGCAACGGAACTATTTGTGAAAATATTAAAACTAAAAATCCTGCTGCAACCGATATTACATTTATAATAATGGCTTTCCCACTACTTAAAATAGTTTTTTCAATCGCTTTTTCAGCATCTCCGGTTTCTTTCAAGTGAAAATTAAAACCTGTAATAATATGAATGGAATAATCTATACCGATACCCAAAGCAATACTACCAACAAGTACTGTGGCTATATCAAGAGGAATGCCTGTTATGCCCATAAACCCAAATAATATCATAATTGTAGCAATAATTGGAATTGTAGCATAAACCCCTTTTGATATTGACCGCAAAATAAGACCCATAAGCAGGAGTACCATTATAATTGCAAGTATCAGGCTGCTATATTGACTTTGAATAAGGCTATTATTTAATTTAACATATACAGATGGCATACCTGTCAATTCAATTTTTATATTCTCACTATTATTTTCCTGAATGAATTTGTTCATTTTTGATGTAAACTCATTGATATTTTTACTGTCAACAGAAGCAAATCTTGATTGGATAATTCCTTTGTCCAAGTCTTCCGACACAAGCTGAGTCATAACGTCCTGACCATCGAGCAGAAACCATAATTGTTCAATTTTAGCTTTATCGTCCGGTATCATTTTGCCTTCGCCCATTGCTTCATTCATTTGTTCCACAAGGTCGGCTACAGATTGTGTCATATCAATATTCGGGTCATTTTTCATAAAATGTTCTGTTTTTATCATCATTTTCAGAACATCAGGACTTTGCAAATCACCTTCAAATACAACAAATATAGGTAATGACCCTCCGAATTTTTTCTGCAATACATCTTCAGAAACCCTTGTTGGGTTATCCTTCTTAAAGTAATCAGCCATATTTACACTTGTCTTAATAAAAAACATTCCGCCTATACTCAAAAGAAGTATAATACCCCATGCGGTTAATGAATATTTGGGGTGCTTAAAAAGAAGTGTAACCAATGGTTGAAGTATTTTATGGGTTAATATATTTTCCTTTTCCGGTTGGTCTGTTTCAACTTTTTTGCCATACATTGAAAATGCTGATATAAGAGCAGGAACAAAAAATATGGACAACAGCAAAGCAATTAATGTACCCACTGCTGTAAAAATCCCGAAGTCTTTAATCATGGTAAGATATGCACCAAATACAAATGAAACAAAACCAATAGCTGTGGTTACAGCTGCCAAAATTACGGGTACAATTATATAAGTAAGAGCTTTTATTAATGCCTGTTTTCTGTCTTTTTCTTTTTTTTGGTTGATACTGTTTAATACATGTATGGGATAAGCGCTACCCACAGCAAGTAAAACAACAGGTATTATATTTGAAATTATAGTAAGCTCATAACCCGTAACTACCATTATACCAATAGTCCAAATTACAGCAATACCGGCAGTAAACAGTGGTAATAAAACACCACGAAACGACTTGAAACTAAGCAATAAAATAAGTGCAATAATCACAAAAACGATAGGCAAAAGCCAAACAATATCTGCCAAAATTAAATCGCTAATATCGTTCATCATCATTGGCAGACCTCCGAAGTAAAGTGTTTCGGGCAAATTCAGGTTTTCAATCTTACTCTTAATATCCTTTGCAACAGCTTGTTTATCAGCATCGGGCAGCAATGTAAACATAACAACAGAAGCAGTGCCATCTTCGGATACAATTGCCCCTTTGTACATCTCTTTCGAGAAAACATAATTTTTCAGGCTGTCTAATTGTGATTGTTTATCGGGCAAATCATATTCGTCCACTAACTTACCAATTTCAATACCCCATTCAGAGCTTTTGATGTCGAGAATATTGGTTAAACTTGTTACGGTTGAAACACCATTGGTATATTTTATGCTATCAGTAATTTGTTTTATATGCTGAATAACTTCTGCTTTAAAAACATCATTAGTTTCCAACACAATCATTCCCATATCGTTTCCGCCAAACTGAGTGCCTATCTCCTTGTACAACAGGGCAGCAGGGTCGTCATCAGGTAATGAGCTTATTATATCTGAATTAATTTTCAGATTACTTATCTGATAACCTAAAAAGGCAGTTAGTAATGTAACAACTATAATTATTATCCATTTGAATTTTACTATTAATTCAGCCAAATTTTTCATGTTTCATTTAATTAATTATTGAACAAATGTGTTTTAAAGTCAGTGCAAAGATAAAAAATATTATTGACCAAATATGTTTTTTAGTCATTTATTTATTAAAAAATGTTAATTTATTTATTTTTTGTTCTTAAACTATTCACTATCATAGTTGCAAGTTCATCAATAGTGTGTTTATAATCAGAATACTTGTTTTGTAAGAATAAAGGTATTTCTATGCCATTTACGACCATAATAATAATGTTAACGGTTGAATTTATATTTTTAACATTAAGATAGCCTTCCTTTTTTCCTTTCATTAAGATATTTGTTAATTGGTCTCTTTCAAACTCAGCAAAATCCTCTCGAACATCTTTAACGAAATGATATTTTTCAAAGAAATCAGCTTTTAGTGTTTCATGGTAGTTTACGGCTTTGTTTAATAGTTTTAAACGAGTAAGCATATATTCTTTGAGTATAATTAAAGAATCGTTATCATTGTTTACTATTTTATTTAATTCTGTTTTGACTATATTCAGTTCTTGTTTTAGCACTTCATTAAAAAGTTCTTCTTTGCTTTTAAAATAATAATATAGAACCCCTTTTGCTTTATGAATATGCTTAGCAATCTCATCCATCGTGGTTTTATAAAAACCAAATTTTGAAAAATATTTTGTTGCTGATTCTACAATTAAACTCTTTACTTCTATTTCAGACATAATAATTGACTTTTACAGTTTACGGGTCAAAATTAATAAAAAACAATCACCTGACAAAGTTTTCATTATTATTTCTGATTGAATTAACCACAACTATCTCAATATGCACTGGCGGGGTGGAGATTGCAGCTCTTTTGCAAGCCTTTGGTTATAGCGTTGGCTTGTGGGGGCTTGCAAATGTGCTGCAATGTGTGATAGCCAAAACGGCTTTGCCGAAAAAGTGCGGTGGGGTAAAAATTTAAACTTTCGGGGCGGATTGAGTGTCGGCAAATTCCATTTTCAGTCTGTCTTTGTCTTGTCAAGTTGCAGTGAAATTGTCATGAAGTTGTCTTTTTTTACCGCTTGTTGCTAACTTGTTTATTGGTACGGTAAAACCGTATATACATTTTTAACGGCAGAAATATATGTACGGTTTTTAACAAAAAAACTGAACACATTAATTTCACATGTAAATAAAACCTTTTCCTTACTGTTATTTAACCCGGAAATCCAGTCAGTTCTTATACTGTTATGTTTTTTTGCCGTAATCATAAACAAGTTATGGAGTGCCCATCAAATACAAAGATAAACTAAATATCCATATTCTCAAAAGGTGTACGTATTTTCCTTAATTCCTTGTTGCTTACATGAGTGTAGATCTCTGTGGTCTTCGAACTCTTGTGACCCAGCAACTCCTGCAGGAATGAAGGGTTCGGCATTCCTATCGCGCAGAACCAAAATGTATTTGATTGACTTATGTTGTCACATGACAAAAAGGAAGTGGGGTCCGGGGCAACGCCCCGCAACGACAAAAAATATATGCAAAAGTTGTAAGAAAAATTAAAATATTAAATGTCCATGTTTTCAAATGGTGTACGTATTTTCCTTAATTCCTTGTTGCTTACATGAGTGTAGATCTCTGTGGTCTTCGAACTTTTATGCCCTAACAACTCCTGGATGTAACGCAGATCGGTGCCGTTCTCAAGCAAATGTGTTGCATAACTGTGACGCAGCCAGTGAAGCGACGCACTCTTAATTATTCCGGACTTCTTTAAGGCCGCCCTGAACACCTCCTGCAGACTTGTTTCCGAATACCGCCGACCGGGAATATAACCCTCGAATAACCATTCACGCGGCCGGCTCCTTCGCATATACTCGTTTATCATCATTATCATTTTATCCGAAATGGGAACCACACGGTCCTTGTACCCCTTGGCATTCCTTATAGTCAGAATGTTCCTCTTAGTATCAATGTCTTGTGGCTTCAGGTTTAACGCCTCGCTGCGCCGCAATCCGCACGAATAAATTAATGAAAGCATGGTCTTGTGCTTGAAATTGTCGCTCGACTGCAGAATGAGCGTTACCTCTTCGATGCTTAATACATTCGGTAGCTTCTTTTGCGGACGCGGACGCTCAAGCTCGTGAATGTTCAGATTGCATTTCACGATCTCACGGTAAAATAGTTTCAGAGCATTAACAACCTGATTCTGGTACGAAAAACTTAATTTGCGGGGCAAAATATACCCGGTTACAAACAATACAACATCATCGTTTTTTATATCACGTACCGAAGGCGGCTGTATAAATTTCAAAAATATCTTCAGCGATTCAACGTAGGTTTTTATGGTTTGAGGGCTGTACCGTTTATGATCCATCCACCGCCTGAACTCTTCGGTCTTCGCATGCATCTCAGGCGATAAAACCGGTAGTTCAGGAAAAGACCGCAACTCTTCTTCATGCTCCGGAAGCGATGCCTTTAGCCCGGGAAGCGATGCTTTTTGTGTTGGAAAAGCATGCGGGGATAAAGCATTTCTTTTTTCCGATGCTGCCATAGTATTCTCAGTTTTCAGCAATACATCTGCTGGTATTTCAGATGGAACTACAATCTCCGGAAATATACTCCTAAAAATATCAAAAGATTTCTTATCGTCCGGAATATGCCATGCTTTCATTGTGGCGCTCCACCTTGCATCCGGTATTTTCTTTATTCTTGAAATGAGTTCCTTATCAAACGGAAATTCTAACTTTATCCTTGCTTCATTCTTATGTGTTACTTTTGAAACTTTCATAAAATGTGAGTCGATATTATCTTCCAAAAATATGGAATAATATCATAGAAAAACAAATGAATTGTAATTATTTGCAAAAACCTTGACAAAAAACCAGACCCGCTGCCAAGGCTAAACACAACACCCAAACACACCCAACACA
>CAZEWB010000233.1:2911-6154 GCA_964515655.1 uncultured Bacteroidales bacterium | reverse complement strand
TGTGTTGGGTGTGTTTGGTGTGTTTGGGTGAGAAAGAAAAGGAAAATGCAATTAAAGCGCTTGATGATGTTTTGATAAAGTAAGGAATGGTGAACTTGTAGATTTTAGAATGACAATCAGAGGACAGCAAAGAACTTATCATAGTGAAAGCACAAAGGTTAGTGGCAGAGCAAAAGAGTTAGAAGATAAAGGATACTTTTTTATTATGATGAAAGCAAGTGGATTTTTGCCTTCTGATATTTGGCGAATTGTTCCCGAAGATAAATGGCGTAAAGATTCACACTGTGCAGTGTTTCCTGAAGATTTACTTTTTACTCCGATTAAATCTACAAGCCGTGATGATGGAATTGTTCTTGACCCTTTTTCAGGCACAGGTAGCACAGTAGCTGCTGCTTTAAAACTTGGTCGAAGAGGAATAGGAATTGATTTGAGTGAAAATTATATTGAAATTTCTGAGAATAGAATTAAGAGTAGTTCCAATGGAGCATACAAACTACTTTTTTGAAAGTTTCCTTTCAATGTTTTCAATAAATCTTTCAACACATGGATATTCTTCTGAGAGTGCCCCACCTAAAATTTTATTTATTCCGTCAAGGTCAGTGCTAAGTCGTTCAACGAAATTGAAATCCCATTTATCGTTTTTCCACTCTAAACCAAATGTACAAAAATGAATGGGGTCTTTTAAGTTGGCTTCTCTAAGTCCACTTGCATCTGTTGCTCCTTTAATATATTGCATTCCAACATCTTGAAAAACGAAAATGATTTTGTGTTTCCAATATTCAATAATTTTCCCTTTTTTGAAAACTTGCTGCATCATAGTTTTTACAAATTCATTTGACCAATTTATTCCGTATTGGTAACTACCTGTCATATACTTTCTATTCTTTTTAAATTCAAGAACTGCATTCCATGGAGTGCCTGTTGTTCCTGCAGCCTGAAATTCTACACAAAGGAAATCTATAATTTTCCCAGTCTTCTTATCTTTCTTTATTGCAACCCAGTCAACAGAACCGCCAACGCCAATACTTACTTCGGTCACCCATTCAATATTACCCCAATCTTTAAAATATTTTTGTTGAATGGTTTTGAAAATAATAGATGTATTGAAACGATGAGGGCAAATAATAACAGGGATAAATTCATCTGAAAAACCTTTGTAGCCAACGCTACAAGTTCCAACCTTTATCTCTGGTTGACTCTTTCTTGGCTTTTTACATTCATCATTAAGAAAAGGACAGTATTGGTCTCTGAGTGCTTTTTTGGCTTTTTCTGTATGAACACAAAATGGATGTCCAAATATCTCTGTCGGATATTTTTTGATTACTGGTTTATTCATGTTGCAAATATATGGAATTTCTGTGTCAATAAATAAGTCCTTGGTAGTTACTATTACTGTGGTTTTAAAAATGGCTGATAACTTTATAGTGTTTTGTTTATCATATCCATATAAAAATATGAAAATATCAAACACTGTAAAAGTTTTTTATAAACGGTTTGATAGCAGGATTTTTATATATTTAAAAACTACAGAGATAATCGGGGCTGTCTCAAAATCTCACGTTCTGTCATTAGGATCTCTTTTACTTGCCATCAGTGTCAAACCGTTAAGAATTTTATTTAATGTAAAAGTTGTCAATTTGCTCATTACTGCTCGTTGTTTTCGCAGATGGTGTTATGGGCTGTTTTTTTATAAATCTGTAGAAAGTTGCTCATTCGAATAATTAATATTATCTGCCAAAATATTTTATTAGTCTTAAATAATAATCTACACCATTTCCATCCAAGTTATTAAAATCTTTATAAAATATAGATTGTGTTTCTGTCATAAGTGTTGTTGAGTTAAATTTAACTACTCTTCCTTTGATACCAATATTTAAAGCATAATGTTTACTAAATTTAAGTTCATAACCAAAGTAAATTTGAAAACCTAAAGCAGGATAATAATCTGATAATGCACATATACAGGTTTGCTGCATGATGTCTGCATAATAGTTTATGTATTTTTTTATAAATGGGTTAGCAGCAACCCGGAAGAGTGAACATTTTATCCCTTCACTACCTTTATCTCTTTCCACTTTCCGCCCCTGAAGCGGAAATACAGGACAAGGCAGAAGAGGAGGAACATTACAACAATAATGAACCAGCTTGTAACGACCGGCAGTTCCCATACTTTAAGTGTGAAATAAAGAACAGGCACCATCAGCCAGTGAAGGGTAACGGAGGCGAACATTGTAAAATATGTATCTCCGGCACCGCGCAATGCTCCGATAAATGCCACCATCATTGCTTCGGCAAGGACATAGAGCGTTGCGATCTGTATCATCCGTACTGCAATTGGCACAGCCTGGCTGAATATTTCATCGGGAACTTCGGGACGGAATATCTGCACCAGCCAATGGGGAAAGAACACGAAAAAAATAAGGACAATAACTGAATAGAACATTCCGGTCTTTACGCCGGAAATTGCTGAACGATGTGCCACCTGCGGTCTCCCCGCGCCCATGTACCTGCCCACGAGACTTGTTACCGCAATTTCAACCCCAAGCAATGGAATGAACGACATCAGGTCCCAGTTGAACATTACCGTTGTTGCCGTTGCAGCGACATCACCCCGGGAATGGAACATGCCAACAATTATTGTGAAGGCGACCATGTTAAGCAACATCTCGATACCAGCGGGAGAACCGAAATATAGCAGTTTTTTCATCACCTTAAAATCAAAACGGAATGAGCGTAATACGCTGAACTCCGCCCTGTTTACACGGCCGAGATAAACTGCAAACAGAATAACAGCAGCCGATGCTGCACCCGAAACCATAGCGATAGCAGCGCCGCGGACACCCATTACAGGAAGTCCGAACTTGCCGTAAACAAGGATATAACACAAAACACAATTGACGACCAGCGCTGCCAGTGTTGCTATCATAACAATACGCGTTTTTCCTATTCCGCTGAAATAGCAGCTCAGAGTATGCCTCATCAGTCCTGCAACACATCCCCACGCAAGAATGGTTACGTACTGTATCTGAAGTTCCATCTGCAAAGGAGGTAATTCACTTACTCCAAAGAACCATATCAGCAAAGGCTTTAAAAGCACAATAACAGGCCAGGCAAACAAAGCAATAATTATCGCCTGAAATGAAGCAACGGTAGTGTTATTCTTCTGCCCCGCCCCAAAATACTGGGCAACAAGGGCCGTTGAGTATCCGATAAGTCCTGTGAAAAAGAATGTCAGCGCCATAG
>CAZEWB010000233.1:1890-2901 GCA_964515655.1 uncultured Bacteroidales bacterium | reverse complement strand
TGTGTTGGGTGTGTTTGGGTTGTGTTGGCTATGCCCATAATTGCGACACCACCTCCAAGGGCTGCGTTCATATGCTCGGGACCAACACGGGCAAGGAAAAGACGGTCGGTGAATACCATAACACCGTCACATGCAGTGGAAACTATCATGGGCATAGCTATCACAAGCAACTCCCTGATGCCGCCGGGTTTGTTGTAACCGGAAAAGTAATTTGTAATTAATGTGGGCTGAATAGTTTTCATGATGCAAAGTAAGCAATGACGAGAGGAATATGCAATATTATGTGAAAATTAAAATCAGCACGGCATTTTGTTCTTTGTAGGGGTTGAAAATTTTCAACCCCTCCAGGATGTTTTCAAAATGCCGTGCTGATTAAATTTATTATATTTGCTTTCATCAGGAGATAAAAACATGCCACAGACAAAATCATTTTTATCAAAGGAAGGAATGAGCAATGCGTTCAGTAATGCTCTTTGCTATAGGAATCTGATAAACGATGATGATACCGCTATTATCTTTTATGATCTCGGATTCCTTTCGGAGCGCATAAACGATCTGATAAAGATATTTCCGGAAACTGCTCTTCATGCAGTCGCTGTTAAAGCAAATCCGCTGACAAAGATACTGCTGCATATAAAAGGTCTGAACACCGGCCTGGAAGCGGCAAGCAGCACTGAACTGTATCTTGCGGAAAAAGCAGGATTTCCTTCGGATAAAATAGTTTTCGATTCACCGGTAAAGACAAAAAAGGAAATTGAATATGCACTTAAGCTGGGTGTTCATTTAAACGCAGATTCGTTTGAGGAACTCGACAGGATAAACGAAATCCTTCAGCATATAAAATCTGACAGCACGATCGGAGTACGGCTGAATCCGCAGGTGGGTGCGGGCAGCATAAGATCTACGAGCGTTGGAGATTCTGTCTCGAAGTTTGGCATTCCGATGAATGAAAATGCTGAAAATCTTAATAACTGTTTTTTAAAATTCCCATGGTTATATGGTGTCCATGTT
>CAZEWB010000233.1:0-1880 GCA_964515655.1 uncultured Bacteroidales bacterium | reverse complement strand
TGTGTTGGGTGTGTTTGGTGTGGTTTTTATAATACCCATGGTTAAAAGGTGTTCATGTTCATATCGGCTCGCAGGGTTGTGCCGTTCCTCTTTTAGTTGAAGGGATACGAAAGGTCATGGACTTTACAGAAGAAGTGAATAAAACTCTTAACGGCAGAATTGATTTTTTCGATATCGGAGGGGGGCTGCCTGTTTCATATCATCACGACAGGAAACCGGTATCAATGGAAGAGTATCACAGAATGCTTAAAGAAAAAGTTCCTGAACTGTTCAGCGGCAGATACAGGATCATTACTGAGTTCGGACGATACATTTATGCAAATACAGGCTGGGTTGCTTCTAAAGTCGAGTATGTAAAACGGGAAAAAGATTACAATATAATCATGACACATGTCGGTGCTGACCTATTGATACGCAAGTGCTATAATCCCGGCGACTGGCATCATCAGATAACTGTTGTGGATAAAAACGGCAAAGTGAAAACAGGAAAAGATAAAAACAAATACATCGTTGCCGGCCCTCTCTGTTTCGCAGGTGATATTATTGATACAGGCCTTGAATTACCTGTGGTTGAAACGGGAGACTATTTACTGATCCATGATACAGGAGCATACACGATAAGCATGTGGTCGCGATACAACAGCAGGCAGATGCCTATGGTAATAGGGCATAACGGCAAAATGGAATTTCAGATCATCAAGGACAGGGAAGAGAGGGAAGATATTTATAGGTTCTGGTGTTGACTCCCTGACTTTTATCTGTATTTTTTAATATTGTATTGTGAATTTTCTTATCTTTGGAAAATTATAGAATTGAAATGAAAAAATCTTTCTTTTTTATCTTTCTGCTGCAATTTGTTTGCGCCATTTCTCTCTGGGGACAAGGGACGTGGACAATACAGAATTCAGGAACTAACACATTATTACATTCGGTTTTTTTTGCATCGGATGATACAGGGTATGTTACAAATGAAAACGCAATTTTACTTAAAACAACAAACGGTGGGACAACCTGGAACATGGCATGTAGTGGGCCATATGATTGTTTGTATTTTTTAGATGCACAAAATGGCTTTGCTTCAGATGGTCCAAATATTATTAAAACACAAGATGGCGGTATGTCTTGGACTATATGTTATCCACAACTAAACCCTAGTTTCTATTATACTGGTATTCAGTTTACAGACGACTTGCATGGGTTTGCAGTTGGCTGGGATTATTATGGTGGAAAATTTATTAAAACGATAAATGGTGGCGCCTCATGGGATACGTTATATTCAAGCATATATGAATTTGATTGTTTGTTTTTTATTGATTCATTGACAGGTTATATCGGAAATACTTCAGGTAAGGTTTTAAAAACGGTTGATGGTGGAAATAACTGGACTTCTTCCGTACTTGACACCCTGGGTTTTGGTTATACCTATTCTATCCATTTTCCAACTCATGACACTGGATTTGCAGTACAGAGTCTGGGACCAATATATAGAACAATTGATGGAGGAAATACCTGGAATCCTCTCCAAACAGGTTTAATGAGCCCAATTCTTTTTTCAATATTTTTTACAGATGCTAACCATGGCTGTGTTGTTGGTGGTAATGGTATTAATACAATGACGTTATTTCAAACGCATGATGGCGGTGATACATGGCAAATGGGAGCTACGGGTACAGATCAGCTTTATTCAGTTCATTTTCCTAGTCCCAATATTGGTTATACCGTTGGAACGAATGGAAAAATCTATAAATATACCGGAGGCTCAACAAATATTGAAGACGTTAATATCTTTTCAGAATTAAAATTATTTCCAAACCCGACTTCTGGTAAACTAGAGATTTCTGAAAATAATTCTAAAAATGCAGAAATTGAAATTACTTCAA
>CAZEWB010000232.1:0-6164 GCA_964515655.1 uncultured Bacteroidales bacterium | reverse complement strand
CAATGATCAATTCTGCCTCTTCTGGATTGTTCGGTTTATGTTCTTCATTCTCCAATGATGGTCGATATGTGAAAATCACCACATCACTGTCTTGTTCTATCGTACCAGACTCTCGTAAATCATGTAGTTTAGGTCTGTTATAAGCAGTCCGTTTCAGTTGCGATAAAGCAAGAATCGGAATATTAAGCTCTTTGGCCAAACTTTTAAGACTTCTTGATATAGAAGCTACGGCCTCAGCACGAGTTCCGAATTTTCCGGATGGAAGTATCTGTTGTAGATAGTCAAAAATAATCAATTCAACTTTTTGTTGCGCAACAAGTTTTCTTGCCTTGCTGCGTATATGGTTCATTTCCATTGAATAAGTATCACAAATGAATACTCCATACTCCGCAAGAGCAGAAGCGTTTTTCGCTATTCTTTCAAAATCTTGACTCGTTATATCTCCTCTCCGAACGCAATAGGAATTTAGATTAGAATAAGAACAAACCGTCCTATATGCAAGCTCAATGCTGCTCATTTCAAAAGAAAAATAAGCAATCTTTTTCTGTTTTGCTGCATTGTGAAAAGCTATATTCAAAGCGAAAGCCGACTTTCCTGAGCGTGTATCGCCAGCCAATACTATCAATTGTTGCTTTTGCAATCCGGACAAGTAAGTGTCGAGCTCATGTATTCCAGTTGCCAGTCCCATCAATTCACCTTTATTTGTGAACTGTCTTTCCATTATATCGAGAACGTTCGGAATCACTTCTCGCATAGTCTGAAACGATATTTCTGAATTGTTCTGTGATAATGCAAATATCTTATTCTCTGCTGTCTCAATCATGTCTTCTGCATTCATACTCGAATTATATGCTTCCCTTGTCATCTCTGTGGAAATCGAGATAATCTTTCGACATATTTGTTTATCTTTTAGAATTCTGACGTTATCATAAATAAACGCCGAACTGGGTGTCATATCAATGAGTGTCGTCAAATAAAGGAAATTTTCGTTGTTTCCCTTTAATGCTTCATTAACAGATACAATATTTATCTTTTTGCCTGCCTCAAAAAGTTTTAATCCTGCCTTAAAGATTTCTTTATGAACTGCCGACAAAAACGAATCCTCTTGTAAATGTTCAAACAGGTGCGCCGCAGCTATTTCATCAATTAACATAGATCCGAGCGCTTGTTGCTCAGAGCGTTTGTCTTGTGGAAGAAGTAACGTTTCACTCATTTTTCATCTCTGTTTGGATTTTTAGTTCTTCTTTCTTTCTTCTCCGCTCATTGCCTTTTTCCAAAAGTTTATTGTATTCTTTGCTGTCAATATATGGACTTTTCTCTTCTACTTTTCCACTTGGCAATTTATTCAATATAGTCTTGATATTCTGAATAGCCGACTTTCCATTGTTTTTGAAGTCTAATACCCACCAAGAGGTATTCAAACCCTTTTCAACATACCATGGTATTTTATGAACACCGAGCCAACCTTGTTTAGTTTTTTCCGAACCCAGCACACATAATATCTTTGATATTATTGAGAGAAATATCTTCTTATCGTTTTCTTCTATATTCAATAATTCTTTGTCTATTTCTGTTAGTAAGCTAAAGAATCTTTCTGTTTTATCAAAAAAGTTTGCTGGTTCTACTTTACTTTCCTTTACTTTACTTTCTTTTATTTTAGCATCATTAATTGCATTATTGCATTCATTAATTGAATTAATGTTATCATTTGTTGGTATTACTATATCTTTACCTTTACCTTTACTATACTTTACTATACTTGTACCTTCATTTAAGCTTACATTAACCTTATCTGAACCTTCGCTTAACCTTATCGGAACCTTATCCGAATCTTTTAATAAACTTAAAATACCATGCTTTTCAACTAAAAATAATACTGATTTATAAAGATTATTAAGTGTCGTATTTGGTGAAACAATATTGGTAGGATCGCATTTGTATTGTTTTTCAATAAAAGACTTTAAATACCATTTTTTGCCACAATCAAATGATATTATTTCGTCTTTCAGAATTTCTAATGTTTCTTCAATTTGATATTTTTCCCCTATTTGGAAAGTAATCATTTCTAAATCAACTCCCCAAACCCCTGCATTATCGCATTGATCTGTTAAATAAGACAAAAGAAGTTTATATTTCGGTGGTAATTTTCTAAACCAAACACTTTTCCATTTATCTGAATCAGTGAATCTCTTCATGTTGTTTTTTTCCTGATGTCGCACTTTTCAACCAATTCTCCAAAATGTCGTTAATTAACTTCATTAAAGTTATACCTTTTTCAACGGCAATAAGTTTTAACTTTTGGTGAGTAATTGGCAATAGTTGTGTTACGATTCTTTTTTCCATGTTTACCTTCATATTTGTAATTTAATAAAATATTATGCACTTGTCAAGCTTTTTGTTTATTGCTTGCCTTCCATCATTTCCTTCTTTGCATCTTCTAACAAATTTATCAGTAAATCTACTTGATCAATGCAAATTTTAATAGAATCATCATCTTTACCAAAGCTTGATTGTATCAAATAAATGCAATCCTTATCGGTTTGAATCGTTATTTCATATAGGGTTTTTGTCATAATTTCCTTCCTCTTTTTCCAACATTAATCAAGAGCGGATTAGCGCTTAATGGCTCTCTTATGATCATTTCCGCTATGCGGTGCATGATTGCCTACGATCAGCCGCTCTTGTTTAGTGCACATTTTGTTAGCCATCGTACCCCAACACATATTTTTTAGCGGCTTCTTTTGAAACGTACTTATCATCCCAATTGAGATAGATTTCACCTGGAACAAGATCAATCAATTTGCAAATGATTTCTTTTTGCTCAGGGATGTCCCTTTGAGCCATTGCGGACATGGAAGAGCCAAGCTTCCTATACTTTTCAAGCAGGATTTTTCCTTCTGCACTCGTGACATTCCACGATTTCAATGTTCCCCATTTCAGGATGATGAAATCTTGCTTTATTTCTGTTTTCATCTTTCACTCTCCGTGGCTAACATGGTTTATATGGTAACTCAAGTATAAGCATAATAATATTTGCTAAATGCTGTGCCTCTTTCATTGCCTCGCCAACCTGATCATCTTCGACATCTTTAGCATTATTGATAGCGCGCAACAAGCGCGTAGCGACTTTCTCAAGCAATTCAACTTGATATTTGGTTATCTCCATCATTGTCGCTCCGTCTATAATACAAATATAATCGGCTTGTCTATACAAATAATAACTTTTTTAATAAATTTCAGAGCCAACGCAAACGCCTACTCTTCTTGCGCCCGTCACCCAGAACCACTTTTGCTATATACGATCATCTATTTACAGCATTTTCACATAGTCGCGGATGATCCCTGTGTCGTGGTCTAACGCGGAAGGATTTCGACAAGTTCTTGTCGAGCCTTTAACTCCGAAATTCTTTAGATTTATTGCACGTTTTGTGTAATTCCACAAGATATTCAGCCGCTTCTTTTGTATTCATACAAACCGACAACAGACCAGGAATTCTTACATACCAATCATTTTCGTGTTCCCATATCCGATATTGGGTAGCATAAGATATAATTTCTTCTGCTTCTTCTTTGCTGTCTGTCCAACAATAGGTAGATTCTTTTCCATCATCAATGCGCACAATGGCGTATGGAGCTAATGCTTCTTTGTGTGGCGTTTCTATTATTCGCAATTCCATCGTTTTACCTGTCTGCTCTCGGAATATCTTTCACAAGTTTTTGTATTTCTTTAAGGTTTATCTTAAATTTTGAAATTGCCCATAAAGTCAACAGTACCATAAGAACTGCTATTGTTTGTTCTGGAACAGGACCTGGATAATAGGTTATGGTCGTTTGCCAGTCAACGGCTTCTAACTGAAAATCCAATCCATCCCCTTTTGGTCTGCGAATGATAATCATATCACCTTCTGTGCTGCTTCACATTTGTAACTTGAGTAGCACTTGTCCCCATGATAGCAGATCAACCAATCTTTTTTCAGTACCGCACAAGGATGATATTTATTCATGTCCCGTACCTTATCAATATCATAATGCACTTCCTGTTTTGGTTTTCCGCTCTTTTGTGTAAACTCGGCTCCAATTTTATGAGCTATCCGAGAAACGGTATATTCACTGCAATGGAACTGCTCCATAATTTCTTTTTGAGTATATATAGCAAGAGATAAAGCTTGTGCTATTTCTTTATCACGTTCTTGTTGTGCGTATTTACTTAGTATCGGCATTCATTCTCTCACATTTTTCATTCACTGCATCACAGATGAATTTGGCAAATTCCCCTGATGTAACATCTAATCCAAGATTGCCTACTACCAGTCCAGCACGATCGCCATCGCCATATATCAATTTGCTAAAATTTCTGTAATTTGTACGGTAGTAAGTCAATCCCTTTAGTTTTTCATGCAATTCTTCCATCAGTTTCCTTCTTTGCCCAGTTGATTTGTATCCATTCTCTCATACTTCTCATTTGTAGATTTCAATATATTCAGGTAGATCTATTTCATTCGGAAGTGGCAAATAAATTTCATATTCGGTACTTGCCCATTCTCGAACCTTGTTCAAATAAACCTCAAATTCCATCGTATCGAGTTCCGTTGTTGACTTACAACTATCTGGTTTTCCATTCTCGCCAACAATTCTGAGAAATTGCCATTTCAAAACTTCGTGACATTCCAATGTAGAATATCCAAAATAGTCAGAAAGAATATCAATAATCACACCAAAGTAATACCGGTTCTGATTATTGCTTCTGCTTTTGCGAGCTATTGATAACGACAACCAAATTGGCGTTCCCTCTTTCAGGCCGCTTGTATATTTATCAAATGCAATCCTATCGCGTTGTTCAAAATGGAAATTGCCTTTTTTTATATGACCGAAATATTTATATTTCATTTGATCGCGACTATGATTTTCTCTTCCATCTCTGCCATCTCTTGCAGAAATGTTTTTATAGAACTCGCCAAGAGATCAATGTATGCTTGGTCTCTCTCGACATGAATAGTCAATTTCTTGAAAATTGGATGATACAAAAGCAAATCCCACCAAGCACGACCAGAAATCCATAGATTGCCTTGCACTTGTGGGATATGTTTCGTTGGCAGAACACCAGCCAAATAGGCTTCGATATGATTCTCTGCCTTCAGGCATTTGATTTCAAGTCCACCTAACTCACCAACAAGACCATCCGGAGAACAAGCAACTTGTCGCGTTTCGTCAAGATAGATCAATCCAACTTGCTGGACCCAGACGTCGGTAGTGAGTTCGTAATAAATACGAGCTTCGGATTCAAGTTCTTTTCCACGCTCCATCCATCCGTTTGTGTATTGATCGACCTCTTCTGAAGAATACTTTTCAGCAATGAGCCTTATCATGTAACCGGTGGCTTGCGTGCTTGACTTTCCAAGAGGCGTCAGTATTTGATTAAAGCAACTGGCCGTTGGAATTCCTGCTCGAAGTTTTCTCCATTCTTCCGATCCCTGTTCAATATCATCGATGATAATCATTGTCATGCCGCCTTTGCTTTTGATTTGAGAGCGTTCAAAGCCTTGTCGAATTCCTTGGCCGGTAATTTCGTAAGAGAATCAATTTTCAGAAATGCCAAAAACTTCGGTTCATTCGCATTGACGGTTTCTATCCATTCGCGCAAAGTAGCTACTTGTTGTTCTGTTATAGGTTCAAGCCGTGTCTTGGCATCATCATCAAATTCATTTGTAGCAAGACCAGTTATAGCCAGTAAGGTCATTTTCTCCAAATAAGTATTTGCACTTCCAAGCGCTTGTATTGGATTTTTAGAACCGGTTTGATCTGGTTTCGCTCGCAATGTTGTTTGCTCTGAATGGCCACCAGCATGAGTATTAATACAAGTTACATAGAGATAATCATCGTCTTGTTTGTGATCCCATCTTGTGAAAAACCCATGTTTGGAAAGTCCTTCGGTAATTTTACCAGTTATATTGCCGATCGAAGAATATTTGTATTTTACTTTATTGGTGCCAGCACCAAATTCAGCCACCAAATCCTTTATGATCTTAGGCGGATTTTCTTTGAATGCAGCCATCGCTGCTACATATAGCTTTTTCGCCTGATTTGCTTCATACCGTTCTTGCATTCCCATGAGTTGTTCCAGCTTGTCAAGATCAAGGTCTTTTTGTATCGCCAAGGCCAATAGA
>CAZEWB010000231.1:0-6178 GCA_964515655.1 uncultured Bacteroidales bacterium | reverse complement strand
AAGTCTTTGGGGTTAACTTATAACCATAGACTTTAGACCAAACCAGTTGCTATAAACCATTGACCAATAACCAAAACATTTTTTCCTTAAGTATATTTAAAACCTAATTTTATTACAAATCATATTTAACTTAACACTAATACCGATGGCTATTATGAAATAGCCTGCCGACAGGTAAAAGCAGAAGTATAGGTAAAAATACCGGCAAATCTGTCTTATCTGATCGTGAAAAAGAGATGCTGCCATTAATCTGTAAAGGATTTTCCTCATTCAAAATTGCAAAAAATTATTTGTAAGCCAGCACACCATTGATGTACACAGGGCAGACCTGATATTCAAAACAGAATCCAGGAATACCGCCGATTTAGCAATGTGTGCGGTTAAAACCCATCTTGTAAAATTGTAATAAATTTATTAGCCTTCCTTTTTGATTTTTCAGCAAGGGTTTTTACTAATATAATGTATTGGTACTATTACTAATTCTCCAAATTATTTATTTTTTAAAATCAGGTAAATCTGCTGATGATTTCCTTTTCACAGGGAAGTACCTTTACATTATAAATTAAAACTTAAAAAAACTTATTATGAAAACAACTAAATTTTACAAATCGATAAAAATTAAAATTATGGAAAAAGCAATCTGTATTCTAATAATAATTTCTGTTTTACTTGTTTCAGCTCAGGTTTTCGGAACTTATTCCATCGCACGATTTGATAACGAATGGTGTGCTACAATATATCCGACGAGTTATGTTACAGGAAGTTTTTTAATTTCTGAAACAGGCATCAGTGGTATGAATGGGTTTTCAAAAAGCCAGACAAATAAAACACTACTAATAGATTTGCCTGCCGGTTTTGAGTTTAAAACTTCAGGAACAACAGCAAACGTTTCGGCAAGCGGAACAGAAGTTGTCATTGTATCGTTTTCTTTCAGCAGTGTTACACGATTAATTGTTACGATTTCAACTTCATCAAATAATACAGAATACAATACTATTTCCTTTAATAATTTTGAAATAAGAGGAATGAATGGAAATGCAAGTGGTAATATTCAAAGATCCGGTGGGACTTTCCAGATTGATAATTCAACAGGTAATCCAACGTCATTGCAATCCTTTGGAATTTTATCTTCAATGACTCCATTTGTTTATGCTGCAAGTTCCGTTACTCAGCCAAATTTGACAGACGTAAAACAATATTCCATCAATAATAATGTTCTCAGGATAAAAATTTCCGGAAGCGGAAATTGCGGAGCATCGGTAACCCGGTTTACTTTTTCAACAAATGGAAACAATGGTACAGGAACTGATTCTGTAAGAAATATTTCAACAGCAAAAATTTATTATACTGGAAATTCATCTGTATTTACTACTTCTTCATTTTTTGGTTCATGTATATCTCCATCCGGAAATTTTGTTATTACAGGCTCCATTAATCAGTTAAATGGTGATAATTATTTTTGGCTTTGCTATGATGTTCCAGGTGATGCTTATACCGGTTTAGATGGCAATAAAGTGGATGCGTCATTGACATCTTTTGTAGTTGGTGGCAATCTGATAACAAACATGACTACCCCTTCTCCAACGGGATACAGAAAAGTAGTGCCTGCAGAATTTTATTATTCAAGAAGCAGTGGAAACTGGACTGACAATATCTGGGCAACATTTAATAATGGACCATTATGCAATTGTCAGCCAAATGGAGCCGGCATTGTTATTATTGATACCGGTAATATAGTTATTATGAATAAGACACGAACGGTGGATGTGATGCAGGTTATGAAAGATGCTTCTTTAAGCGGATTGTCTTCAGGTGTTGCATTCAAAGCAACTACCGCATTGAATACATTTGACAACGGTTTTTTTAGTTTTCTTGGAGATGTCATAGTAAATGGTAATGTTACCCTGAGTGGAACCGGAACATCAGAATTTCATAAAGTTGATACAATAGCAGGCGATCTTTTTATCGCATCCGGGGCAGCTTTGAGAAATATGGCCTCATCAACATCCGACTTAGGTATTGGCGGCAATCTCACCATCAATGGCAATCTGCAAAATACAGGGGCTAATATTAATCTTTACGGCGGAAATACATATATTGACGGGACAGGAAGTATTAGCACCATTTATGTTGTAATAAAAAACGGAAGTAAAACAGTTAATCCGACAGCGAATCTTACTATTAATGCAGGGTTTCAGATACAAGGACCTTATATAGTTGATAATTTCGGAAAGATAAATATTCGTGAAAACATGGATGCTGATAATGCAGTATCTCGTTGGATCAATGAATCCGGTTCAGATCTTTCATACGGCGGTAGCGCCGACATGTTTACTGCAAATGGTAATTTGGCTGCATTTTCAGAATTCAATACAGTGCATTATTCAGGCACCTCAAACCAAAGTATTGTTGTTGCACAGAATTCCACTTATTATAATCTTGCATTAGAAGGTTCAGGAACAAAATTAATGTTGGCAGAAACTCATTTACATGGAAATTTTATTTGCAATACTGTGTTTGGTCATAATCTAAAAACAATAATCGCAGACGGAAAAACTATGCAGTATTTTTCAGGCACTGTTCCTCCCACATTTAATAATCTTACAGTAAATAATTCATTCCCTGTAGCCGCATTGACTTTGAATGTTGTAACGACAATTAACGGAATTCTGACTTTACAGGACGGGCATATTATTACTACTACTGCAAATATTCTTGTTTTAGGAACATCGGCTGCCGTTTCATTAAGTGCAACTCCGGACAGCAGTTTCGTTAAAGGTCCAATGATTAATACTTATAATTCTATATCAAGTGTAACAAAAATATTCCCTGTTGGAAAAGGAAATATCATGCACCGTGCTGATATGACAATAACACTAACAAACTCAACTGCTTCCCTGGATAGAGTGGAGTGCTTCTATTCAAGCGCAACTGCTCTCGGATATACCCTGCCTGCCACTTTAAGCAAAGTTTCGGATATAGATTATTGGGATATCGATGTCGGCAGCCCCACTAATGTAAGCACAGCATCTATTCAATTATATTATTTTTCAATAGATAAGGTCACTGACACAGTCAACCTTAGTATTGCAAAAAGTGATGACGCAGGTAACTGGTTGGATATTGGATATGCAGAAACTAAAGGACTTATAGGCACAATTACTTCTTCAGTTAACTTTATTACGTTCAGTATATTTTCTTTAGCCAACAAAAAAGGAGGTTCAAATCCTTTGCCTATAGAATTATTATCCTTCAATGCAAAACCAGACAATGATTTTGTTAACATAACCTGGTCAACACTCAGCGAAACAAATAACGACTATTTCACCGTTGAAAAAAGCAAGGATGCAATTAATTTTGAAACTGTTGCAAATGTTGATGGAGCAGGGAACAGTAATACACGTTTAAATTATTCAGCAAAAGATAATGAACCTTTTTCCGGCATCTCATACTATAGATTAAAACAAACAGATTTTGACGGGATGGTTACTTACTCAAATATAGTAGTGATTGATTTTGTCCGCCAGCTGACGGCTGCCGTTAACATTTATCCGAATCCATTCAGTACGTCTATAACCGTCATGATAAATGATGCATCGCAGACTAATAATTGCGAATTAAGGATATACAATGCTATGGGAGCAGAGGTGATGAATACAACCATTACCAAACAATCAACTACACTCGAAACAAGTAATCTTCCTTCCGGAACTTATTTCTACAAACTTGTCCTGAGCAAAGTTGAAGGAGTGATTGATAATAACAAAACAATTCAATCAGGCAAACTGATTTCACAACAGTAAATAATTTAAATAAAATGAACACTACAGAAGTAAAAAGAAACCGGAATGAGCAGAAAGACAGATGTAAGCATAAATTTCACATATTATTATCTTTCTTTTTTAACGACAATCCGAATACTCAATCCAAAAGTATAAACAGAACTGTTTTGATAATATTTCTGATAACAGTTTTATTTCTTATTTCTATTTTCACTTTTGCAACAACCTATACTTCTTCGAAAGATGGTAACTGGAATAATAGCGCCACCTGGAATCCCACAGGAATACTTGGTACGGGCGATATTGTAAACATAGTAGCTAATTATCCAAGAACAATAATAATACCTTCGGGGTACACTGCTTCATGTGCAATATTAAACATTAACAGCACTTCAATCGATGGTATTGCCAACCTTACATTTACAAATGCAACAAGTATTTTAAATGTAAAAAGCCTTCTACCTTGATAGCTATCAGGGTAGAGGCCGTTGTTTAAAATAAAAATGTAATGCTTAATATATGAATGATGTAACTTTTTTCTAAAGTTATGTAACACTTTCCGGAATTAATGGATTCACCTTTGTGCCGTGAAAATTAATTTACAACTTAAAATCAATTAAAATGAAAACTAAATTACTACTTATTGTAACAGCTGTTACTTTATTATTTTTTCCGAAAGTAAATTTCGGACAAGCTATTGACTTAGGCGCAGCCGCCAATTTTGTTCTCTTCACTTCTGGCGGGGCATTGGATGACAATGCAAGTGCTCATTCGCATCTTACAGGTGATGTAGGCTATGAAACTAGTGGTGCCTTTACAGACTTTGGGAATGTTAACGGTGTGATGCACGCAGGTGTTGATGCCGCAACTACAGCATGTGGTTTGGCACTACAGAGCGCATATACTCAGTTGGACACTATAACTCCGGATTTTGCTCATGCGGTTTTGCTTGGAAACGGCGAAACTTTTATCCCGGGTGTGTACTCTATTCCTTCTGATGCAACGCTTAATTTAAACCTTTTTTTAGATGCACAGGGAGATTCCGGTGCTATATTTATTATTAAAATTGAAGGAACTTTTTCCACAAACGCCGGCTCAAAAGTCAAATTGATTAACGGAGCATTGGCATGTAATGTATTCTGGAAAATTGAAGGTTTGGTAAGCATGGCTACAAACTCTACCATGAGGGGAACAATTATTATTAACAACGCAGCAATTAACATGGCAACAGGCGATACTCTTGAAGGAAGGGCGCTTTGCCTTACCGCCGGAGCGATTACTGTTGACGGGATCACGGCATTTACTCCGACCGGTTGCGGAAGTACTGTCCTTACAGGACCAACACTTCCTAATCTTGGCTCTATTGCTTGTTATACGATATTTTCAGGTATTGGAGCTCTTGATGGCAGCTCTTCATCGACTTCTATTGGCGACGTTGGAAGTAATAGCGCAGCTTCGGTTACTGGCTGGACTCCTGCGGATGTAACAGGTACTCTTCATCTTATTCCTGATGGATCTACAGCACTAGCTGCAATAGATTTGTCAAAGCTCTATGATACTCTCAACGCAATGATTCCCGATATTGAATTGCTGTATCCTGCCGAGTTTGGATTCAATCTGGTTCTTACGCCACATGTTTATCTCATGAATGGAGCGACAAGCTTTACAGATTCAATTTATCTCGATGCTCAAGGTAATCCGAATGGTGTATTTGTTATCAAGATAATAGGTGCTACCTGCGATCTTACAACAAGTGTAAATTCAAGAGTTAAGTTGATTAACGGAGCACAAGCGAAAAATGTATTTTGGATGGTTAAAGGCGCAGTGAACATAAATGCCAATTCTATTTTCAGGGGAACAATAGTTGTTCCTGCAGGTGCAATTAATTTAGTACCTACAGGAGTTATACTTGATGGCAGAGCACTTACAATGGTTGGTGCTATTACGACTGCAGGATTAGCTGCTACTATGCCTCCTTCTCTGAGTATTACCACACAACCTGCCAATCAAACAGCATGTGCCGGAGATTCAGTAAGTTTTTCAGTAACTGCAACAGGTGCAAACCTCACATACCAGTGGAGAAAAGGAACTTTAGATTTAACCGACGGAGTAAATATTTCAGGAGCAGATTCTGCAACGCTTACATTTAATCCTGTATACATTTCCGATACAGCATCCGACTATAATGTTTTAATAACCGGATCGTGTAGCCCGAATGATTCTTCAATAAATGTTTCTTTAGTGGTTGACACTGCACTAATCATTATTACACAGCCTGTTAATCAAACAGTATGTGCAGGAGATTCAGTAAGCTTTTTAGTGACTGCAACAGGAACAAACCTTACCCTGAGTGGAACCGGAACATCAGAATTTCATAAAGTTGATACAATAGCAGG
>CAZEWB010000230.1:0-6185 GCA_964515655.1 uncultured Bacteroidales bacterium | reverse complement strand
TCAACACACCCTTTAGGGTTGGGGCAATGTTGAAAATCAAACTACTGAATTTATCAAATAAAGAATCAAACCATTTTCTTAAATACTTAAACATCGTATCAGTTGAATTTAATTGCTTTATCGGGACTTATTTTTGAAATTATATATGACGGCACAAGCAGCATTGTAAAGACTACCACGATATACCCGATGTTTAGAATAACAAGATGAAGGGGGTTGAGAAATACCGGTACATATTCAATATAATATGATTGCTGGTCGAGGGTGAATATCCTGAAATAATACTGAACGACAACAAGTATTATCCCTGCTGCATTTCCCCATATCAGCCCGTTTTTAATAAGGAACAGTGAATGATAAAGGAAGATCTTCTGTACTGCGGAGTTAGGATAGCCCATGGCCTTTAATATCCCTATCATGTTGGTGCGTTCAAGAATAATTACAAGCAGACCCGATATCATATTAAAGCCCGTGACAAGCGTAAGCAGGATAAAAATAACCCACAGGTTTGTGTTGAACAGTCCTATCCAGTCGAAGATATAAGGATACTTTTCAACGATGGTCTGTACTTTCAGCCGCGACCCGTCAGGGCCGATGAATGCGTTTGTGTGTACAGCAACACGTTTACGAATTTCTTCGATATTGCTGAAATCGTTTATACTGATTTCGTATCCGGTTATAAGGCGCTCGTCCCAGTTGTTCAGTTTCTGTATGTGGCGCATGTCGCACAGTACGAACATCTTGTCGAACTCTTCCATGTGGGTCTGGTAAATGCCGCTTATTGTAAAACGGCGGCACCTCGGAGGATCTTCAATGAAATACAAAGTCAGTTTGTCCCCCTCTTTAACTTCAAGCATTGAAGCAATTGCCGACGATATTACAATCTCATCAGATTTAACACTGTCCTTTAATGAAAATGGCACACCTGCGGTCATGTTTTCCCTAAAGAACTCCCAGTCGAAATTCCTGTCGATACCTTTAAGAACAATTCCCTGTGCCTGTGTTTTGGTCTTTATTATTCCCGCCTTTGTGCTGAATGACTGAACATGCACAACTCCGGGGATCTTTGCAATTGCTGAAGTGTCTAACGATGTAGTGAGGATGGGTTCTGTTTCGTATGAATTATTATTGTCGTAATTCACTATCTGAATATGGGAGCCGAATCCGAATATCTTGTTGCGTATCTCCCGTTTGAAACCGGCAACAACCGACAGTGTGATTATCATAACAGCCAGACCCATTGCGATCCCTGTCAGGGCAACTTTCGAAACCGGTTTCGAAAATTGTTTTTCGCTGTTGCGGAAACCGGTTATCCTCTTTGCTATGTAATAGTTGACGTTCATGCTCTGAAATACAAACCTACATTATTTTAATTTATAATGCAAAAATCGTAATATTAGTATTTTTGAATTTCTTATAAAATACTATTACTTTAGTGAAAAAATTTTTTAAAAGTAATATGGGAGCAATTCAGAAAATTTTAAATTCAAAAACTATTGAAAGAACAAGAAGAAAACTTGCGTTATTATCCGGAATTTATTTCAGATTAAAAAAACTTTCACCTTCTGCATCGGAAGAATATAGAACTGCAAAACTTTTATCGACTTATAAGATTAACAAAGTTATTGATATCGGGGCGAATACCGGACAGTTTGCAGAATCATTAGTTGATTTCGGATATAGGGGTGAAATAATTTCTTTTGAACCGGTATCAAGTGCTTACATTGTTCTGCAAAAAAGAGCAAAGAAGTACAGTAACTGGAGTATTGCAGAAAAATGTGCAATTGGAAATTTTAATGGAAAAATAAAAATTAATGTCTCGGAAAATACTCTTTTTAGTTCTATTAAAAATATTAATAAGGATTATGTTTCATATAACAATGATTCAAAGCAAATATCTTTTGAGGAAGTAAATATTTTCACTTTGGATTCACTAAAAGACAATTATCTGAATAAAAATGAAAACTTATTTATTAAAATAGACACTCAAGGTTTTGAAAAGGAAGTTTTACAAGGAGCGGAAGAAACATTAAAATATGTAAAAGGTATAAAATTAGAAATACCCCTGCATCCGATATATAATGATATTGAATGGAGCATAAAGGAATATATTAATTTTTTCTATGATAATGGTTTTGAATGTTTAAGTTTAAATCCTGTTGCTGTAAATAACAAAAATGGTATTGTTTATGAAGTTGATGGTATCTTCTTTAAAGTTGATTAAAAATCGTAATTTTGAGAAAAAAGGCGATGACTGTCTTTTTATTCATTATTTCAACATTAATTTGCAGCGCAGCTCCTGATAATCCCCCGGGTACTGTTAAGCAAAATGACAGTTTGTATGTTGACAGAACGGAAGTGACCAATGCCGGCTGGCGCGAATGTCTTCACTGGTACAATCAGAATTACGGAGACACTTCGGAACAGTATCTGTTTATGTTGCCGGACGAGACGAAGTGGGAATATATAGGCGTTTCATTCGAAATGTATTTCCGCCATCCGCGCTATCAGAGTTACCCTGTGGTCTGTGTTACGTATGAACAAGCTCTTGTATATTGCCAATGGCGTTCGGACAGGGTCAACGAATGGTATTACCGTTTAAAGAATAAAATAAAATTCACCGAAAATATCGATACTTCAAAACAAAAAATACCCGTTTATGTGACCTATCGCCTGCCATCGCAGGAAGAGTGGATGAACTTATCAGGAGGAAAAGATACTATCGGCCCGGTCATTTCTTCGCCAATGCCTAAGGAAACCGGTGATGGAGAAAAAAACAAAAAGGGGATATTTCAGCTTGCCGGAAACGTAAGCGAAATGACATCTGCAAAGGGCATTGCCAAAGGCAGCAACTATTTTCAAAAGGAGAAGAAATACGGCATTCAAATGAATTTTCAGTACAAAAGACCCCAACCCTGGCTTGGTTTTCGCTGTATATGTGAAATAAAAATACCAATATGAAACGAATAGTTCTTATTTCCTGCATCCTTATCTCTGCTCTTTT
The DNA here is from genome assembly GCA_964515655.1 of uncultured Bacteroidales bacterium. Taxonomy (GTDB): domain Bacteria; phylum Bacteroidota; class Bacteroidia; order Bacteroidales; family GWA2-32-17. The sequence goes on along the minus strand of CAZEWB010000230.1, from coordinate 3,181 downwards.
TGTGACCGGCACACAGGCACAAAACGAAAGCACGGTAAAACATTATTTTGCCATCAGCCTGCAGTCGAGTCCCGAAGACCTTATAACATTTGCAATAATCTCTATCACCGAAGAGGGAGAACGTACAAATACATACTTAAGCAGGCGCAGTTTTATCAGGCAGATAATCGGGTTGGAATACAGTATTGCCAATCCTACTGAAACAAATATCCTTAAAGATGCCGGAATAGACGGGCCTGAAGTCTTCGATAATATCTGGAAATTACGTTATTCCGAAAACCCTTATAAAACCGATAATACTGAAGAGGGGTGGGCAAAAAACAAGTTCCACCCTTCCGAAGGTCAACTGGCAATGCTTGGTGCATTCGGGATAAAAACACTTGCCGATTTCAGCTACGGAGATCAGTTAATTGAACTCTTTAAAGCGATGAATAACGATTCGTGGGTGAATGAGTACCTGGCGAAGTAAAACAGTCGGCAGTCTTCAGTCTACAGTCAGCAGTTGACAGTTGGCAATATGCAGTAGGCAAATCGCCAACTGCCAACTGCAGACTGCCAACTGTCAACTGCAGACTGATTACTTCAGAAGCCTTTTATTCAAGGTAATCATCTTAAGAGCCGCCACAGCGCATTCCTCTCCCTTGTTACCGTATTTGCCTCCCGAACGGTCAATTGCCTGCTGCAGGGTGTTTACGGTAAGGACTCCGAAAATAAAAGGTATATCGTACGAGAGATTCAATTCCGAAATGCCATAGGTGACACTCTGACATACATAATCGAAATGAGGAGTTTCGCCCTTTATAACGCAACCGAAAACAATAACAGCATCTACGGCGGTATTATCGGCAAAAAGTTTTGCTCCGTAAGTAAGTTCGATCGCACCGGGAACGTATTCGATTTTTATATCAGTTGCTTTTACGCCTGATCCCTTAAGAGCTTTAACCGCCCCGTCGCGAAGCAGAAATGTTATCTTGCTGTTCCATTCCGCCACTACTATGCCTATCTTCTTTCCCTTGCCAGACGGCAGGCCCGTACTGTTTATTTTTGACAGATCACTATCCCTGGTTGACATATTTTTTATTTCAAACATAGTAAAAATCTACGTAAGAAAAAAAAGTGTGGGAAGTCAGGAGCACGAAGTGCGAAGTTGAGGGGGGCTTGAGTCCAGTGCATGGGGATTAGGTGCCCTCGCCCGCAACCTACAACTCATGCAACTTCGTACTTCCGACTTCGCGCTTCCCACACCTTTTTTAGACTAATATTTAATTCACTATGGGATTATTACTACTTTTGAAAAACACTGAAAAACAAACTATGGACATCAACGAAATACGAAGCCATTTCCCGGTTACAAAGAACTGTGCTTACTTCCAGAGCGCCGGGATGAGCCCCATACCTTTGCCCGTTCTTGAAAAGATTATTGCCGGTTACACTCAGATAGCGGAATACGGCGACCTAAACTGGCATAAGGACATGGAAAAACAGTATGAGATGTTTGACAGGATCGCATTGATGTGCGGATGCTCTGCTGCCGATATTGCCTTTACCGACAGCAATTCCCTTGCAATGTCATTTGTTGCAATGGCGCTTAAAAAGTCGCATAAACGTATTAATGTCGTGAGCATGGAAGAAGAATTCCCGTCCAACACCGTTCCGTTCGAATACCAGGGAATAAAAATGCGCTATGTACAACCTGTAGATCACAGATATCCCATTAAAGACATTCTGGAAATGTGCGATGGCGATACCAAAGCCGTTCTGACCTCACACGTGCAGTATTGCACAGGTTTCAGGCAGGACATTGCTACGCTTGGGAAAGAACTGAAGAAAAGAGGCATCCTTTTTATTGTGAACTCAACCCAGGGCTTTCCGTTTTTTCAACTCAATATGAAAGAAATGAATATTGATGTGCTGACAAGTTCTGTGCACAAATGGGGGTTCTGCAGTCATGTCGGAACATTGTTCATGACCAGCCCTTCGTTCCGCGAAAAATACCCAACCCCCGTTGCCGGCTGGCTTTCGGTTGATGTGAGCAAATCAAGCGACTTTATTCATACCGCCAAAAACAAGGATTTTAAAGTATGGCCAACTGCAAAACAATATGAATTTGCGAGCTCAGACCTGAAGGGACGGCTTGGCCTGGGATACGCGCTGGACTTCCTTGAGCAATACGGTTATGAAAATCTGAACAAATACCTTTTTGAGATAAGCAGTTATCTTATAGAATCGCTGAAAAAACTTCCCGTAAAAATTATTTCTCCCGTTGACAAACCTGAAGAGCGTTCGCCAATAATTTCATTTTCACTCAAAAAAGGCGACAACCAGAAACTGACAACATACCTCGAAGAAAAAAAGATCTTTGTCGCCATGCGCAACGGGTATATACGTGCATCGGTAAACATTTTCACAAACAAGAATGATGTGGATTGTCTGTGCGGGGAAATGCGCAGATATATAACAGAAACTTAGTTCCTTTTTTGCCACTAAAACACGAAAACTCATGAAATGTCCTATAAGAAACGGATTGCTTACACATAATGTGACGGAAGACCGAAGACGGAAGACCGAAGGTTGTCTCCGGCTTCCTTCTTTATTCTCCCCACATTGGAGCGAGGGATTCCCCTTAAGACAGGGATTACAAGAATTTGCACGGAAATGACTTCCGTGGATTTTGGTGTTTCCGTGCTTCCGTGGCAGGAATGGGGAGCAATGGCAGCAGCAGCGGCAGCGGCAGTTCTTTTGCCACTAAAACACAAAATCACAGAATTACACGGAAATGTTTTCCGTGGATTTTGGTGTTTCCGTGCTTCCGTGGCAGGAATGGGGAAGGCGTTACCCGGCCAATAGCGGGGGCACGGGCATTGGTCTTTTCGAAAATTAAACGATCTTTCGTTCCAATTAATGTAATATTGACGCATTTATTCGTTCCATTTAGTGTAAATATCATACACTTATTTTAACGAACAAATTCTTAATTTGTATGCAGTCCCCTGTAAAATGATCAAAGTCGGATATGGAAACGATAATGGTTGCCCCGTCCCAACCTCGACCTCGACCTTAACCTCGACCTCAAACTTCTCCCCAATCCTATTCCTAATCGTTATCCTCATCATAATCCCAATCCTCGACCTCAACCCTCGACCCGATTTTCTATTCCCCCGATCCCGTTAGGGATCAAATA
>CAZEWB010000229.1:0-6219 GCA_964515655.1 uncultured Bacteroidales bacterium | reverse complement strand
TGTATTTTATTTCCGGGATTGCCCGAGATAGTAATATTGACCTGTTCAGGATAAGTGTCTGGTGCGACATAAACAATATCGCCGGGACCCATAACTAACGCAGCTTTACTTACAGTTTGCCATGCCTGCCCTGCCGCGGGACCTGTTCCGGTATTTGTATTATTCCCATCTGTTCTGACATAATAAGTCGCAGAAAAAAGCGGATTAATAAAATTAAGAGTAATAAAAATGAATACTGAAACCTGCATGAAAATGCAGTTGTTTTTTTTAAAGAACGTTCTTGTATGTTTCATTTATATTTGAAATTAAGCAAACTGAACAAAGATAAAACAATTTTCGAAAAAAGAAAACCAGTATTTATACGGGTATTTTGAATTATAAAAAAATCAGCCGTCCTTCGACACGACCTTTTTACCCCAACTATATTAATTCTGACATCAGGGTCGGCTCAGGATGACTGATTTTTTTATGTGTGCGTTGGCGTCATGCTGAACCGGACGTCTTGATTGCTTTTGTTTTCATGAACCTTAATGTCCGTGTCGAAGCATGTGCGGGAGGAAATCATTTTTAATTCAAATTGTATAACCGGTATAAATACTGGTTTATCATCTGTGTGTTTGGGATTCCTTTACATTATTATTAATTTAAAATTTAATCTATGAAAAGAAATTCAGAAATCAACCAGGTCAAAAAAGTAGCAAACTTCAAAAAATTAACAACAGCCGTTCAATCCTACGGAACAGTTTCTAAACTAAACACAATTAAGAACTGTATAAAAAAAGTAACTATTCTGACAATAGTTTTAATTTGGTTTAGTATTAATGCTTCGGCTTCTGGTCCTTTTAATGGGGATAGCTATTTGAAATTAGACAATACTAATACCGGTTATGCCAGTCGCCCGGATACTCAGGTTGATGATTTGGATTATTCCAAAAGTTTTTCTGTGGAAGCGTTGATTAAGATTGAATCACAAAGATCGTATGGGGCTTATGCGTATATTTTTGGAAAAGGTCACGGAGGAGATTATACTGGTGCCACCACCGGAGTATTTTTAGATTTTAGAGAATCCCATATTGCTATGTATGGACAATATATTGCAGGAACTGTCAAGGATGGAGTCAATACGGTTGAGGTGAAATCCAACTGCATTGAAGGGTATGCCTATTCGGTTATGACATGGAATGTCCAAAGCAAAATTTTGGTTCTTTATATTAATGGACAAGAAGTGAAAAGAGATACGAATACATCTATAATTCCATTAAATATTAAAAACATTTATCCCATGGTATTAGGACAAAAAAATGGTGGAACAACTTTAGGAGCTAATATTTTTTTCGTTCGTCTTTGGAATAGAGAAGTTTCAGCCACAGAAGTATCAGCTCTTTGGAATAATTATCAAAACACAGGGCAACATATTTTGCCAGGCTCTGTTCCTGCAACGGACTTAAAGAGTCAATGGCTGATGGACCAAACTTGTAACTCATCTGGCGGGGTTGGAACAACATATATTAAAGACAGCTATGGCGCTAATCATTTGGAACTTTTGGACGGCGCCACTATTCAGCGACAAACAGGTACTTTTCAAATTGTAACTCCGTTAAGTGGCGCTACAGGTATTGATAAAACAGTATATTTAACTGTTGAAGGGGGAGAGGCATCCTTGGGTTCAGGTGTTATTTTACCATTACATTATTCATTTGAGGTAGATGAATTATCAGGTTTTAATTCGACAGCATTGCAAACATCCGGTTGGCAAACTCATTATAGCCAGTGGAGTCCGACTTTAAAGCCCAACACCACCTATTATTGGCGGGCTAAGGTTTGTGATTCAAAAAACACTCCAACAGAATCGAATTGGACAACGGTTCAAAGTTTTCAAACCGAAGGAACTTCTGTTTGGTTTGTACGCCCCAAGCTGCCAAGCGCATTAAGCTTATATGGAACCGGGGATGGAAAAAGTTACGAAAATGCTTTTAACGGGCTGGAACATTCGATGGGCTACTATGGGCAAATCTCAAACATTCCCTGGGGTCCGGGTGGAGTAGAAGCCGGAGATACCCTCTATATCTGTGATACACATCAACATTTTATTAGTGAACCTTATGGAGGGTTTCTGATTAAGGCCTCGGGATTTTCAAATGAATATCCTATCACAATTCTGGGGGATTATACAGGCCATCAGGGAATCATAGAAAGTGAAACGGGTTTATATCTTACGATTCAGAGAAAACGATTTCTTGTTTTTAAAAATTTAACTTTTAATGGTTTTGGATTAGAACCTGATGGTCTTAATAACGTTAATGGCGCTTTACCCGACCTGACGGATGATCCTAAAAGTACAGATATTACCTTTGACGGATGTACCTTTGATGGTGGCAGTATTTGGTTAGATTGTTTCTTCGTTCCTGCTACAGGTAATGATCGTTGGACTTTTATGAATAACACTTTTATGAATGGGAAAAATGGAGTATATACATCTACATATGGTGACTTAACTGGTGGCGGGGCAAATTTTTTAACCGTAAAAAACAATATTTTCAGAAATATTTTGGGACATCAGGACTCTCATGCGATTGGAATTCAAGGCGGACAAGGGCATCTTATTGAAGGGAATTATATTGAAAATACTGGTGCAGCAATTAATTTTTGGGCTGATACCCGCCCTATGCACAATATGACAATAAGAAATAATTTTATTAAAGACGTCATTCATGTTGTTGGTGGTACAGGAGGCTTTGTCGAGGGAATAGGGATTACCATAGCAGCAAATTATGATGGGATCCAGGATACGAATACGATCAGATATTGGAATATTGACCACAACATAATCATTAATTCTGCAGGAGGTGGGATTTATCTCACGACCAGAGAAGATATTTCCCTTAATATTTCCAATAACATTATTATGAATTCCGGTTCCTTAGGATATGACTGTGCGCTTGCTACTAACTATTGGGGTGTTGGAGGGACTATAGAGGGAAAGATTTATAATAATATCATCATCAATCCCGCATCTTCCACCTTCATTAATGTAAGCGGACAATTAGAAATAGACAATAACCTGTATTTTTCGTCAATTGGCGCAAAGAAATGGTTCAACTACACCTCTTTTTCTGCTTATCAGAGTGCAACAGGCTTTGATACAAATGGAATGGTTGCCGATCCTCAGTTCGTTTCTGCTAATCCATTGTTACCGGTAGACTTTAAGCTAAATTGTACTTCCCCTGCCATTAGTACCGGCTATAACTGGGGACAAACTACGGATTATTTTGGCAACCTGATTCAGGGACTTCCGGATATTGGACCGATTGAGTGGGTGTCAGACTCAATTGCTGCAACAACTCCCGGTTCACGTTGCGGAACAGGCTCTGTAACATTAGGAGCTACCGCTTCATCCGGCGTTGTTACGTGGTGGGATGCTGCAAGCGGCGGAACAAATCTGGGTACCGGAACAAGCTACATTACTCCTTCCATAAGCGCTACTACAACATATTACGTGGATGCAACAGACAATGGTTGTACCACAGTTCCGAGAATACCTGTAACGGCTACTGTTAACATCATTCCAACTGCAACAACTCAGTCATTAACACTCTGTGCAGGAGAAAGTCTGACTGTTGGAACGAACACCTATACAACGACAGGTATTTATACCGATATATTAACCGCAGCTAATAATTGCGATAGTGTGGTTACAACAGATTTAACGGTAGAAAATACTATTGATGTAAGCACGACCTTAATTTCAGAAACCATAACTGCAAATGCAACAGGAAGTATATATCAATGGATTGATTGTAATAACGGATTTGCGGTTATTATTGGTGAAACTTCTCAAAGCTATACTGCTACTGCTAATGGAAATTATGCAGTGGAGATCACTCAAGGCATATGCTCCGATACCTCTTTGTGTGTACAAATTACCTCCGTTGGGATTGCCTCAATACAAAAAGAAGGAATAGCTATTTACCCCAATCCTATGTCTAATGAATTAATTATTGAAATAAATGGTAATACAAAAAATACAGATTTTGAAATATTAAATTCAATAGGTCAGGTTGTTTTCAAAGGGAACCTGATAGAAAAAACTGTTGTACAAACATCAAGCTTTTCTCCTGGTATTTACTTAATAAAACTTGAGAACGGAAAAACTTTTGAGTTTAAGAAAATTGTGAAAGAATAGCAATCACACACAGGCTGGTACAGGGCAAACGCATAAATCCTGGTCGGCTCAGGATGACTGATTTTTTTGTGTGCGTGTTGGCGTCACTCTGAGTGTACATCATTGGCGCAATGAAAAAAATTGGAATGACGTTTATTCTCAAATAACCATAACAAATAAAAAAGCGCGTCATTGCGAGGATTCACACATTTAGATCTCGTAACTTTAATCCGAAGCAATCGGATGTGGGTGGCTTGTGTAATGGCGAGGGGAGGAAAACACCATGATACGATCCCATATATCCACTCACAATCCCATCACACAAAGATTGCTTCGAATTGCAAATACACTAGAAATAGTAAAGCATAAATGCAGCAATTCTCGCAATGACGGGAGGGTGTTTTTTATTGTTTTACGTTTAAGTCAACCTGTTTTAAAAGCTTTTAATATGATTTCCAACGATCAGTCTTTGTGGACGATAGCATGGACGTCATTGTAAGCCGGACGCCTTGATTGCTTTTATTTTCATTAGCTTTAATATCCGTGTCGAAGCATGCGCGAGGGAATACAGAGTGAGAAAGAGAACGAGAGCGAAAAAAAATCAAATCCGTAGCCCGAATATCGAAATCCGAAAAATAAGATTCCAATACCAAAGCATCAATTTCTAAACAAACCCAAAATAACAATCACAAAATACTAAACCCGTTTAGAATTTCAATTTTTTGAAATTTGAATTTGTTTGAAATTTGGAAATTAGGATTTGATATTTTCAAGCAAATCCGAATTAAGACAAGGTTCTTCGTATTTCGAATTTTATTGTTTTTTTAAACCAGAAAAGGAGTGAATCTAAAATATTACACATCCACTAATTTTTTCTTTACAGCGAACATGATCAGTTCTGCGGTATTTTTTGAACCTGTTTTGCTGATGAGATTTGCCCGGTGCCAGTCGGCAGTTCGTATGCTTATAAATAATTTATCAGCGATCTGCTGGTTTGTGAGACCCCCGACCACAAGCTTCAGAACATCAATCTCCCGCCTGGTCAGCCTGGTGTAACCCCTTTCATCCCTGATAACCGTTAGCTTTTCCTGTGATTTTGAATGGTTGGTTATTTCGGAAAAAAAAGATTCATCAGAAGCAATGTTTTGTATTGCCCTTTCGAGTTCATCCCGGTCAATATTTTTCATAAGGAAATTCTGTACGTCGTTGATTTTTTCCTGTTCTTTTTCCATAACGGTTCCTATAATCGCCGTTTCTCCCCGTACCTGTGTAAGACCACAATATAATTTCAGGAAAAAAGCAGAGCCGTTTTTCCTGATACCTTCCAGTTCAATATCGAAGTTTTGAATTACTTTTAGTAACAACTGCCGGATCTTTTCTTCTAGTGATGTCTGGTATTTTGCATGGATAAGGTGATCGAAGCTTTGCCCTGCCGATTCTTTCGATGTATAGCCGAACATTTCTGAAAATTTCGAGTTTGTATAAATAAAACGATCCTCATAGTATATAAAGACGCCTGAGACAGGATTTTCGAGCAGCGCCCTGTATTTTTCCTCTGTGTTTTTCAGGAGTTTTTTATGTTTTTCAAGACGTGTATTTATTGAATCGAGTAATTCATCATAATCGTATGGTTTTGTGATGTAGTCATCGGCACCCAGTTTCATTCCTGTCCTGATATCTTCTTTTGCAGATTTTGCAGTCTGAAAAATAAAGGGAATAACTGAAGTGGAAGGATTATTCTGGAGTATTTTGAAGAGTTCGTATCCGTTTAGTTTTGGCATCATGATATCGCAGACAATAAGATCGGGTTGGTTTTCATACACTTTTTGCAGGCCGTCTTCGCCGTTCTTTGCTGTTTCAACCTCGTAACCCTTTTTCCGAAGGAACAGGGCAGTGTTTTCCCTAAGGGTTTTGTCGTCTTCGATCAGGAGAATCTTTTGCATGTCTTTTTTGCAGATTATATCACAAAGTTACTCAATTTGAATTATCCTGAAAAAAAGACATGCAAAAGATTCTCCTGATCGAAGAAGACAAAACCACCCAAACACACCCAACAC
>CAZEWB010000228.1:0-6248 GCA_964515655.1 uncultured Bacteroidales bacterium | reverse complement strand
TGTGTTGGGTGTGTTTGGGGTGGTTGTTCAGTTACAGATCAGGATTACTTATTTATTCTCCGGTAAAGCTCTGTGACCATATCCGACATACCACCAGCACCACCACGAACTTATGATATAAGTGAAGACAATGAAAGTTCCGAGAATAACAATAAAGTTATCTTTCAGCCTCTTTTTAAGAAGGAAGAGCCCAACAATGGCAAAAAGCATTACCGGAGAATAAATAAGTAATCCTGATCTGTAACTTAAGAACACTTCAATTATTTTCGGATCACCGAAAAAGAAGCTTTCGTCGAAATAGGAATAAAAATACCAGGAACCTGTCTGTACCTTCCAGTACAGGAACTGCGGAAAGGCGACCAATAATGCCGTAGCTGGCAGAAGATAGAAACTGCGGTTCTTCAGAAGTGAAACAACTTTCCTGAAAACATCCATAAAACTGTTACATCCCCAAAGAATAAAGAAAACTGCAAAAAGAATATTCACAGGCCTTATCATAAAAATGAATCCCACCATTATCCCTGCAATTATCAGGTAGCGCGTCGCCTGTGTCTTATGCCACATAATAGTATAATAAATATACATTGAAATGACTGCAAGCGAAAACGTGTGGCTCATTCCTATTAAAAAGAAACTATAGTATGCAAGGTTTGTTGCTCCGAAAATAAGTAATATCACTATGTCGGCAACAAGAGGCTTGAAATAAAGAAGTAGTATTTTCCGGACGAAAAACAGTCCCAGCAACAGATAAAACACAGTCGCAAACAACATCGCAACTACATTTGGCTTTTCAAAACCTAATGCATTGCATTCATCATTAATCATACACCAGCCATGAGCAATCATATAGAAAGGAGATGCAAGAAGGGAAACTCCCATTGTGAACTTAAACACCGGTTTTCCGATATCCGATTTGCTAGCCCATGAGTACTGCCATGTTTCAGGCCTATTTGCCATATAGTTCATATCACCTTCGCAGAAAATAAAATATGAAGGGAAATATATATAGTATCCAAGCACATCACTTGATAATACTACTTCAGGCTTAAATTCTTTAATGCGGTTCAATGAAATTGAGACCGATGCAATGCTGATGGCAATAAAAACAATATTATTTTTCAGAAAATTCTTCATGCTTTCAGAAAATTAAAAATAACACCTTCTTTAATAGCATATGATGACTGAACAAGTTTCGTTAGTGACAATTCTTTAACGACAATATTTATAAGTATGCTGCCTATCACGATAAGCTCAACCCGGATCATATCCATTCCCGGTATGGCCTTCCTTTGTTCAAGGTCGGACTTTATCAGCAATCTGTGAAGTGAATCGTAAACTTCAACAGGTATCTCAAAATATTTTGAATCTAACGGAACCGCTTCATTATTTCTGACAAACGACGCCATGTTCGCAATTGCATCGAAAGAGCCGGAAGAACCGATAAGAGTTGTTAGTGGATACCCCTTTGCTACTGTGAAAAGTTCATTAAGTATATTTCTTACATAATCTTCAATCGCTTTTATTTCCACCGGCAGTATCGGTTCGGAAGGGCTGAATGTGTCCAGTATCCGCGATGCGCCTGCTTCAAAACTGGCATGCCACAGTATTTTTTTGCAGTCACCTATGATGAATTCGATACTTCCTCCCCCGATATCCATCACCAGCATAGGATCTGAGCCAATAGGCACTGCATGTCTTACCCCTTCGAATATCAGCCTTGCTTCTTCCCTGCCGTCAATAACACGAATATCTATTCCGAGTTTTTCTTTTGCCGATCTCACAAATTCATTCCCGTTATCAGCACTACGTATTGCCGAAGTTGCCGTTGCGATTACCTTTTCAGGCCCAAAATTCTTTATTTCTTTTGAATAGTCATTTAAAGCGTCCATCCCTCTCTGCCACGCATCAGGCTGAATTGTATGAAGATTAATTCCCCCTTTGCCAAGCCTCACTCCTCTTTTATCACGGTGAACAACATTGAATACACCATCCTCCACATCTGCGATCAGAAGGTTAAAAGTATTTGTACCAAGATCTATACTGGCAACTCTCATCTTAGTAACTCATGTTACGTAAATAAATTCCTGTGTGAAAAAAGTTCCAAGCCCCAAATTCCAAATTTCAAGTCCCAAATTCCAAGGGAGACATCCCTTGGGGCTTGGATCTTGGATCTTGGCTCTTGGGTCTTGGATATTGGATATTGGGGCTTATTCACTGTCTTTTTGCGTATCATCAGTTAGTAATTCTTGTAACGGAGCCACTTGTACAACTCGCGGTAATTCACTTTTTTGCCATACATAAGTATACCCGTGCGGTATATCTTTGCAGCAAGCCAAGTGAAGGCGACAAAAGTCAAAATTAGAAGTACAACCGATAATGCCACTTCCCATATAGGAACTCCGAATGGTATACGCGCCATCATAATTATTGGTGAAGTCAGAGGTATAATCGAGAACCAGAAAGCAACAGGGCCTTCGGGATTGGTTATCACTCCCTGCAAAGCAACTATTCCAAGGATCAGCGGTATCGTAACAGGCAACATGAATTGCTGGGTATCGGCGTCATTGTCCACTGCGCTGCCTATGGCCGCAAACATTGCACCGTAAAGGAGATAACCGCCAAGAAAGTAGAACAGGAAAGCAAGCAGCATAGTAGTGTAATTAATCGAATTGATCGCTTCGAATGCAAGCTCAATTTCACTTTGTTCAACACCGGCATCCGGTCCTGCACCGCTTGTAATATCCGAACCCGTCCCGGTTGTATTCATGATACTGTTCATCTGCACCATCTGCATGTCCAGGCTTTTTTCGGGCATTAGTATCCCCTTTGCCGCAGTTACCAGGACAAAGGTCAGGATTATCCACAGCAAAAACTGTGTAAGGCCGACAAGAGCAACACCGATTATTTTACCCATCATAAGTTCAAAAGGACGAACGCTCGAAATGATCACTTCGACTATCCTGCTGGTCTTCTCCTCTATCACACCTCGCATTATCTGCGCGCCATACATGAAAATGAACATGTAAATGAGCATTGCACTCACAAGCCCCACAATTGTATTGAACTCCGTAGATGTTTTTACTTTCGAACCGTCAGACTCGGGTTTAATTGTCGAAAGATTTATATCGGTTTTTATTGCCTCGAGTAATGCCGGGTCGATGTTGTTCTTTGCCAGTTTTAGTGTTTCAATTTCACGGCTGATACAGTTTTTGATATGCATTTTAACAGGCAGAGAAGGCTGCTTTGGCGATGAAAGTTCAACGCGCTGCGAAGCAAGAATATTAATAGGGATGAACAAAACTGCATAGTAATTACTGTCAACTATCATTTTCTCAACATCGCTGAGTTTATTATTCCTGACATAAGTGAATTTTATCGTTTCCGTTTCAGGAAGAGCGTTCCTGAAAAGATATGAGCTGTCGACAACTGCAATTGTTTTTAATTCGTTGTCTTCCAGAGTTGCCATCCAGGCAGGCGCTATGAACAATGCAGCCATGAGCACCGGGCCCAGTATCGTCATTATGATAAAGGATTTTTTCTTAACGCGGGTTGAATATTCCCTTTGTATTATTATGCCGGTTTTACTCATAACTATTCGAGATTTTTATCTTTTACAACCTTAATAAAAATATCGTTCATGCTCGGAAGCACTTCATTAAACGACACCATATTCCCGATCGAAAGAAGTGATGAAATGACCTGATTTGTAGTAACTGAATGATCGAGTATTTTGAAATTTACTGTATGCAATCCTTCTTCCTCGGTATGCCCTGTTATCTCGTACTGGTGACGCAACGTTGCCTCTAACATATTTATAAAACCGGAAAAAACAACCTGATAAACATTCTCTTTATAACGCTTTTTTATTTCGCCCATACTGCCGCTAAGAATACTGTTTGCCTTATGGATAAGGACAATGTCATCACAAAGTTCCTCGACAGATTCCATATTATGAGTTGAAAATATTATTGTGGCGCCTTTCTTTTTAAAATCAAGTATCTCCTGTTTCATAAGATCAGCGTTTATAGGATCGAAGCCGCTGAAAGGCTCGTCGAATATCAGGAAACGGGGTTCATGCAGAACAGTTGTTATAAACTGCACCTTCTGCTGCATTCCTTTTGAAAGCTCCTCTACCTTTTTATCCCACCATGCCTGTATCTCGAATTTTTCGAACCAGTATTTCAGTTTTCTCAGGGCATCTTTGCGACTCAGCCCTTTCAGCCTTGCGAGATAAACCGCCTGCTCCCCCACTTTCATTTTCTTGTACAGCCCTCTTTCTTCGGGCAGATAACCGATCTGCGACAAATGGACAGCAGAGAATGGCTCGTTGTTGAAAGTTATCTGTCCGGTATCGGGCGCTGTGATCCCGTTTATAATGCGGATCAGCGTTGTTTTACCGGCTCCGTTGGGACCAAGCAGACCGAATATCCTTCCCTGCTCTACTGAAATACTGACATCGTTAAGCGCCAGATGTCCCACAAACTCCTTTCGGATATTTCTTGCTTCTAAAAAAGCCATAGATTTAATTTGCAGCGAAAATAGTAATAATAAGCGAAACCCGGAAAGAGAGCGACTGGAATAACAAATAATTAATCTTAAAAACATCTAACACTTAACACATTAACACCAAACACTTATATAATGCTTTTTTTTTGAAAGCGCTGATCTGCTTTTCTGATAATTTTGTATATTTCAAGTACGAATACGATTCTCTTAATAATATTACCAGGAAAATTATGATCGCCATTGACAGCGCTGGAACCGACACCGTTGTTACGTCATAAGACTATCTAAGTGAATGACGGTTACTCTTCGGCCTTTTGTTTTGGCGAAAAAATAAAGACCTTCATATCATCAATATATGCTTTCTGACCTGCCTGCGACCAGACATAGATCTGAAGGTCATCCCTTTCGTTACGTATCATAGGCGTCAGATAATCAACCTTAATCTGATTCCACTGCCCGGGTATCATCTGCGAAGAAGCTTTATCGCTGCCAAAGTATTTATAACACTTCCCATCATGCAAAAATGTAATTACAAGCCATACCGGTTTCTGGATGACATCTTCGGTTGGATAAATCCATACTGAAGCACGTATCCAGGCATGATCGCCGTTCATAAATACACTGGATGGCATCCTGAATTCGGGAGAAAAACTGACATCATTATCAAGGCGGAACGACATCTTTGGTGTTACATATTTTGTAGTGTCGTATCGTGACGGATCCCAGTGTTCATCGAATCCGTCGTATGAATAATTACAGAATATCTTCCTGTCGTATTCGCTTTCATTTTTAAGTTCTTCCGCGTCATTCGCCGGCGCCCTGTACATCAGCAGGGAATCCAAAGCAGGGTCGTGTTGGGTTTTCAGGAAAACAGCCCGGTAATAATCCTTTGTCATCCTCGATCCTTCAATAATTCCTTTATTATACTGCCAGTTCTGAAAAAGTGTAAACGACATTGTGATAAACAGAAATGCAATACCTGACCATTTTATCAACTTGCCTGACCTGAACAACCCGTCTATGAAAAATCCAAGTATCAATGCCATTAACGGATAGGAATCGATTACTGGACGCTGACCGAATGATTCTCCATACCACCATGTCGTCCAGCTTGACAATATCCATATATTTAAAATAAGGAATAAAAATACCGGCAAAAAAAGGTCATTTCTTTTTTTCCAAATAGAAAGCAATCCTATAAAAGCAAAGACCATTAACGGAGTGTATAGCAGCCATCCCTTGCGGTAACTGAATAAAAAATCCATGGTACGCGGGCTTAAAAGATCAAGGCCTTCACCGGGATTCTGATAACTATCATATATCCAGTGGCCGGAGTATACTTTCCAGTAGATCATCTGCGGCACGAAGAACAATACTGTAATTACTCCTATTGTCAGAAAATGTATGATCTTCTTTGAAAGAATAAAGACAATACGCTTCCATATTTCAGCCATTGATAATCTGACTCCCCACAAGACCGGAATAATTATAAATATCGCCGATGTAAAGCGTGCTGCTATGGAAATTCCAAGAAACACACCAATAAGTATTGCATATTTTATCTTGTATGTTTCCCACCATTTTATTGTATACCAAAGGCTGAGTGCAAAAAGAGTGAACAAAAAATTATGCGGCATTGCCACCGACAATGTAACAGTGCTGAGATAATTCGTACCGAGAGCGATCAGCACAAGCGCTATTGCAGAAACCCTGTCACCCAAAAACCAAACACACCCAACACA
>CAZEWB010000227.1:0-6272 GCA_964515655.1 uncultured Bacteroidales bacterium | reverse complement strand
TGTGTTGGGTGTGTTTGGTGTTTGGGTTCTAGAGCAGTGGAGTACAATTCAATACCAATACAGGAAAAATTGAATTGTACTCCACTGCTCTTGAAGCCGAGGGATTCGACCCGATGCCAAAATACACTGCACACGAAACTCCTCCTGATGGATACTACTGGCTGATATACGGACGTGCTCCCATGCACACTTTCAGCAGGACAGGAAATAATCCGAACCTGTACGACCTTATGGAAGAGAATACAGTATGGGTCAATCCAAAAACTGCTAAATCGTGGGGATTGCAGGCCGACCAGTACGTGAAGCTTAAAAACCAGGACGGAGTGGTTTCTGAAACTTCAATAAAAGTAAGGATCACTGAGCGCATCCGTTTTGATTCGGTTTATATGGTTCACGGATTTGGTCACCGTCAGAATCAGATGAAACGTTCTTATAAAAAAGGAGTCAGCGATTCTGATCTGATAACCAAAGTTCTGGTTGATCCTATTATGGGTGGCACAGGTATGCGTGGCAATTTTGTAACCTTTGTGAACGGGGAGGAATTGTTATGAGATATGCAATGGCCCTTGATACAAAGAAGTGTGTCGGCTGCAGCGATTGTGTAGTTGCATGTCAGACCGAAAATGATATTCCTTTCGGTTTCTGCCGCGACTGGGTGGTTGAAGTCACTGATGGTACGTATCCCGATCTTGAACTCGAAATACGTTCCGAGCGTTGCAACCATTGTGCAAATGCTCCGTGTGTAAGGTGTTGTCCTACCGGAGCAAGTTATTATGGGATTGGCGGCATTGTCAGGATCAATAAAGAAAAATGTATAGGATGTGGAGCATGCATCGCATCCTGCCCGTACGATGCAAGATATCCTCATCCCAACGGTTATGTTGATAAATGTTCCTTTTGCCGCGATCGTCTTGAAAAGGGGCTAAAACCTGCCTGTGTCAGTGTTTGTCCTACTAAGTGCATGTACTTCGGCGATCTGGATGAAGGGAACAGCGAAGTCTCCCGTATCCTGAAAAAGCGAAAGTGGAAACGTCTTATTCCCGAAGCCGGAACAGACCCGGAATTATACTTCTTAATATAATGTGAGATTATGAGAGAAGAAATCATTGTAAGCGGAAGAATGAACCATCTGGTTGACCCGCAACTTAATATCTGGCATTGGGAAATTCCGCTCTACCTCTTTGTGGGCGGTCTTGCTGCTGGCATACTTTTCTTTGCAGCTTTATCAGTGATCACAAAAAAAGAAAATGAACATTCTGCAGCTGTTAAATATGCTCCTTTTGCAGTCCCCATCCTCCTTATATCAGGTCTTGTCGCTTTGTTTCTCGACCTGAATCATAAATTATACTTCTGGCGGCTTTATACAACGATCAGACTTGAATCACCTATGTCATGGGGCGCCTGGGTGCTTATGCTTGTCACACCACTTTCATTTATTTGGTGTGCTCTTAATATAAAAACGTTGTTCCCGAAATGGGACTGGAAATACAGGTTGTTTATTGATCTCGAAAAGTTCTTTCTGAAGTATAAAATCGCACTTGCATGGATCATGATAGTATCATCGGTGATTCTTGGAATTTATACTGGGATATTGTTTTCTGCATTTAATGCACGACCGCTATGGAATACATCAATACTTGGTCCATTATTTCTGGCTTCTGGATTATCCGGCGGGGCTGCTGTTATTGTTTACCTCGCTAAAAGCAGTACCGAAAGACGGTATTTTACAAGTATTGATCTTATTGTGATCGGTATTGAACTCTTTCTGATCATACACATGTTCATGGGCTTTCTTGCAAGTTCACTGGCGCAGATAGATGCTGTTTCGTTGTTTCTTGGCGGGGACTATACCGCTCCGTTCTGGGTATTTGTGGTTGTTCTTGGTATGATATTACCTGCCTTACTGGATATTCTTGAACTCAGGGGATTCCGCGTGCCTGCTCTTATCCCCATGCTACTGGTGCTGATGGGCGGAATAGTATTACGTTTTCTTATTGCGTATGCAGGGCAGGCAAGCCGTTATCTTTATTAAATAAACACATGAAAAACAATATGGAACAGGAAAAAGTGAAAAGAACAAAGTACCTGAATCCCTATATAGCAGGGGTTCTTCTGGGTCTGGTACTGCTTGCTGCAAATTACTTTTCGGGCAGAGGACTGGGAGCAAGCGGCGCTGTTAAGAGCGTTATAGTTTCTGCTGTGCAGACGGTAGCGCCGGGCCACGCCGAAAACGCTTCATTCTATAAAGAATATAAAGCGCAGCATTCTGAAAATCCATTGAAAAACTGGCTTGTTTTCCTTTCACTGGGAGTAATAGTGGGGGCATTTGTTTCAGGTGTCATTTCAAAACGTCTGACTTGGAAAGTTGAGCATAGTCCTAAGATCACTTCGCGTAAAAGACTTGTGTTTGCGGTTATCGGGGGCTTGCTTTTCGGATTCGGTTCGCAGCTTGGTCGTGGTTGTACTAGCGGAGCAGCGCTGAGCGGTATGGCTGTATTGTCGCTGGGCGGGTTTATTACAATGATGGCTATCTTCGGTACCGGATTCGCTATGGCATATTTTTTCAGAAAATTATGGATTTAAAAAAATCAGATTATGGGACCATTAGCACCTTATGAAATAATATCGGAAAGCACTAATTTCTTTATGGCTTTCCTTATCGGCATCGGTTTCGGCTTTGTCCTGGAACAGGCCGGTTTCTCGTCCAGCCGTAAACTGGCTGGCGTTTTTTACGGATATGACACTGTTGTTGTAAAGGTTTTCTTCACTGGCGCAATAACTGCACTCTTAGGTCTCCTGTTTTTCAGTCTCTTCGGATGGATAGACCTTGATATGGTATTTGTAAACGAAACATTCCTTTGGTCGAGTATAGTGGGCGGAGTTGTTATGGGACTCGGGTTTATCATGGGCGGATACTGCCCCGGAACCAGTTTTTGTGGCGCTTCGATAGGCAAGATTGATGCGATCTTTTTCATAGGCGGAATGTTTATCGGCGTCTTTATCTTTAACGAAGGATACCCATTGTGGGAAGGTCTTTACAAATCAGAATACATGGGTGCTCCGAAAATATCAGATTTCTTTGGTCTTTCTGACGGCTTTTTTGCATTACTGATAGTTTTTATGGCGGTCGCAATGTTCTGGGTAGGAGAGTGGGCCGAAAAGAAATTTCCCCGAGAAGAGTATTAATATTTCTTTCCATTGAAATGACAAATAAAAATATGAATAATAAAAAGGAAAATCAATTTGTTTGCCCCATCCCTAAAGGGAGCAAATTGATTTTCAATTCACCCTTTAGGGTCGGGGCAAAATTGAAAATCAACTTAACCCTTTTTATTTAAAGCTTAAATAAGATTGTTATGAAAACCAGAGTCATTATATCTATTGTTGCTGTATCGCTGGGATTGCTGATAGCCGCAGTGCCCCAGAATACAACACATCCGTATAAGGTCAATCCTGATCAGTTGCTGACCGAGATAAAGGGTGGACAACAGTTTATTTCCCCTGAAGAAGTCGCCGACATGATAGTTCAGAAAGATCCTTCTTTTCAACTGATAGACGTACGCAATGCAGATGAATTCGCAAAGTTCAGTCTGCCGGGCGCAATAAACATTCCTCTTGAAAGCATACTGAACGAAGAGTTTGAAGAAACCGTTAATCAGGACATAAAGACCAACATCTTTTATTCCAACGGTAACCTGGATGCCAACGAGGCATGGATGCTGCTCCGCCAACTCGGGTACGAAAACAATTATGTTCTGATGGGCGGGCTTAACTACTGGTTCGAAGCTATTATGAATCCTGCAAATCCCACTAATACCGCTTCAGATGAAGAACAGGCAAAATACAATTTCCGTAAAGCCGCAGGTCGTGCTTTAGGAAGTGACGGAAGTGTGAGTGCCGACAGCTCAATGGCTCCTGTGAACAAAACAGGATCTTCTGTACCAGTAAAGACGGATAAAAAGAAGAAAAAATTGTCCGGCGGCTGTTCTTAAGTATTTTGTCATTCTGAGCGTGCGAAGAATCTGATAAGTAACATAGAGATCCTTCACTTCGTTCAGGATGACAAGAGTGGTTTTTTAAAAAGAGGAATCAAAATGATCCGGAATGTCCGAAGTAAGATCAAATAAAAAAAAGAATGCCGCCAATCCTGAGCGCGAAATGCCTTTCTGGGATCATGTGGAAGAATTCAGGTGGGCCTTTCTGAGAATCGCATTTGTAATAGTTGCACTTTCCACTGTCGCTTTTCTTTATAAAGAAATTGTATTCGACCTTATTATTCTCGGTCCTTCCAGATCGGATTTTATCACTTACCGTTGGTTGTGCAAACTTGCGGAATATTGGTCAATTGACGGGCTTTGTGTGGATAATCTCGAAGTGAGTATTATAAACCTTACACTTACCGGCCAGTTCCTGAGGCATATTTCAATTTCGATATTTTCAGGTATAATTCTGGCTTCGCCATATATTTTATGGGAGTTATGGCGTTTCCTGAAACCTGCTCTTAAACCTTCGGAAAAGAAATATGCAGTATATGCTCTTTTTGTATGTATATGTTTATTCCTCATCGGAGTCCTTTTCAGTTACTACGTAATAGTTCCGCTTACTGTGAATTTTTTAGCCACATACAGTATAAGCGATCTGATAGAAAATAAAATATCCCTCGACTCTTATGTCGGTACTGTCACTTCACTCACTCTGATAATAGGGATAGTTTTCGAACTTCCGGTAATAATGTATCTCCTTGGAAAGTTTGGTATAATTACATCAAAATTTATCCGGAAACAGCGAAAATATGCCATCGTTATTGTTCTGATTGCAGCTGCATTTATTACACCCGGGTCAGATGTATTCAGTCTGATGTTGGTGAGCCTTCCTCTTTATATTCTTTTCGAAGCAAGTCTATGGGTTATGCCGGGGAGGAAGGATGATGGTCTTGCCGGTTAACTTTTAAGTTTCATTATTATATACTTTGTCTGCAGTTGACAGTTGGCAGTTGACAATTGGCATAATGCCTACTGCCAATTGCCTACTGCCGACTAATAAATATAAAGAATTTCCCTGTACTTAGGCAGCGGCCATTCCTCATCATCCACTATTAGTTCAATTTCATCTGCCTGGTAGCGTATGGTTGTCAGGAACGGCAGTACATTTTTATAATATGCTTCGGCTTTTTCAAGTATAGAAGTAAGGTTGTTGGCTTTCCTTCTTGCTTCTATCATCTGGTACACATTTTCACGGATGTTCTTTATTCTTTCCGCAAGTTCTTCGATTATTTCCATCTGCATGGCTGCGTTTTTCCTGAATTCCTTATCGGGATAGATGTCTTTTATTCCTTTTACATTATTTATAAGTAAATGCTGGAATTTAAGGGCAACCGGAATAATGTGGTTAATGGCCATATCGCCTGCAACACGGGCTTCTATCTGAACTTTTTTAAAATACTTCTCAAGTTTTATTTCATACCTTGCTTCAAGTTCCCGCTCGTTGAGAATTTTGTTTTCTTTGAATAGCTTTAAAGTTTTAGGAGTTATATACGCAGCGAGGGCTTCAGGTGTGTTGCTGATATTTGCCAATCCGCGTGAAGTTGCTTCTTTAACCCAGTCCTTCGAATACCCGTTGCCGTCGAAAAGGCGTTTTTTGCACGACTTGTATGTTTCTTTAAGCAGGATATAAAATGCCTCGTCTTTTTCGTATCCTTTATTGATCAGTTTATCCGCTTCTTTTTTAAATGTTCTTAGCTGGCCGGCGATAGCAGTGTTAAGTGCTATCATCGCTGCAGCGCAGTTTTCGGATGAGCCTACGGAACGGAATTCGAATTTATTTCCTGTAAAAGCGAACGGCGATGTCCTGTTGCGGTCGGTATTGTCAACAAGTATCTGGGGGATCTTGATAATGTTAAGTTTCAGGTTGGTCTTTTGTTCCGGAGTGAACTTGCTGCTGCTTACTTTAGACGAAAAATCCTCAAGGAGGTTTTCGAGGTATTTTCCGATAAATACCGACATGATCGCGGGCGGGGCCTCGTTTGCTCCAAGGCGGTGGTCGTTCGAGGCTGGTGCAATTGATGCTCTTAACAGGTCAGCATGCTCGTGAACGGCTTTGATGGTGTTAATGAAAAAAGTAAGGAACAGAAGGTTGGATTTGGGGTTTTTCCCCGGTGAAAGCAGATTGCGTCCTGTGTCAGTAGCAAGCGACCAGTTGTTATGTTTTCCCGAGCCGTTTACTCCTGCAAAAGGTTTTTCATGAACAACAACAACCAAACACACCCAACACAG
>CAZEWB010000226.1:0-6279 GCA_964515655.1 uncultured Bacteroidales bacterium | reverse complement strand
TTGTGTTGGGTGTGTTTGGTTTTGTGGTGATAGAAAACAGTGTCGCCGTCATTCTGGACAGGAATTGTGCCCATGTACTGGTGGATACTCTGAAAAGCCATTGCAAGCGAATCCCACTGCCCGAAATTTCCGACTTTGTAAATAGTTTTCGGATATCCGGATGCAATATTATTTCCTGCGTACGACACCACTTTTGCATTGATATTATAGCCGGAAGGCGAATTGATATATCCGTACAACGGGTAATGTTCAATGTACAACATCGCCCTGTCGGCTATCTCATGAACACGGCAATGCAAAGCATCAGTACCATACCAGTCAGCTGCCGCTTGAATTATAACCTTTAACGAAATACCCGGGCATTGCATTCCTGTAACACTGCAGTGCAGCGCTGTCGTGTGCGGCAGAATATCCGCCCATAGGCACAAAGACCCTGTTATTAAAAATAAAGGCATTTGAATAAGGTTCTGCATTTGTTTCGGAGCTGCCTGAAATAAGAGGCCTGTAAACTTTATAATGGTATCCGTACGGACAGTTGGTACTTGCAAAATATGCAGCAGCAGCTTCGTACATGCTGTACCGAGGATCGGATGCCGGGACCGAATCAACTAATATCTTGTTGGGAGCAAGCAGTTTCGCCCAGCAATCTATATGTGAAATATATTCGCCCTGTGCATCGGGACGCATCATGTAATTGGTAATACCAAGATAATCCTGCATCATCTGCTCGATCTCCGCAGTGGTCATACCGGTATTCTCTTCCTGGACAAGAACTGTGGAAATTGCATTGTTGTATCCGTCGCACATGTAATTACCGCCGGTGTGCATAACATCCATTCCATATATAGGGATACCAAGCAAAGTAGCTTGTTTTGCAGGAACAGCATCATCATTGACCCTTGATGGTCTGTTATATCTGAAATCGACAATAGCCACGTGATTACTGCTGTCGGCAATGAACCAGCCCGTATAGTCCCTTGTCCACCATGAATCGACAGTTGTTGTAAGGAAACTGCAGTTGGTAGTATTGACACTATTACTGACAAGTAAATTCCAGGCAGTGGTCTGACTTGAACTCCTGCAATCTATAATTACTTTACCGGTATTTGACAGATCTCTTATCAGCGAATAAGGCAATCCAAATCCACCGTCATATGCAATGATGCAAGCTTCCGAAGGTTCAAATTCTGCTATATTTCGGACTATACCGGGAGGAGGATTGGTAATAACCATTTCAGATTTGTAACTATACATCATTAACTTTTCTTTATCGCTAAGCCGGTGAGTAAGCCCATGGTTCGGCAGCTCGTTTTCTTCCTGGGCAAATAACTGAACAGAATTCAGTATTACAAATGCAGACAATAAAGGAAAAAGCAGATGTTTCATAATTCAAGCTTTAGTTCATGTAGAATTAAATAAAATTCCCGGGATTATAACTATTTCAGAAAAAAATAATGATTACACTGCTTTATACAGTTTTTTAAAAACTTCCTTTGATTATTTGTAAAATAATTGTATCTTAGCATGATGAATATGTACAACTCGTTTATAGAAAAAAGTGTACAGTAATTCTATTCTGGTCATATTTATACTCCTTTTTGCACTCTGGTGTATGCATATAAACAAGTCAGTAAAAAATATGTAAAATGGCAAAGACAAACAAGTATACTAATCCGAAGTGATAACAATTTAAGCTAAATAATATGAAAAATCTGTTGACCATTGCGTTGACCGCTATTAGCTTCATGGCATTATCTCAGAATCCAAAAGGTATAGCAAATAATTACTTGCAAACTAAAGGGATTGACAATAATATCAATATTATTAATAATGTTAAAGCTCCCACTGATACAATCTGGTACGAAGGTTTTTCTGACAGTACATCTGTAATGACAAACTTTACGTTTTACGATAGTACTTCACAGGGTTTTAACTGGATGTGGGTTGATGCAGGTCTTACCGGCGCACCTTATACTTCTGCAGGTGAAATGACAATTGCTTCCCCAACCGGCTCAAATGGCTATATGTTACTTCCGGGTGACTGGTATAATTCAGATCACAATGGGAATATGATCTCTCAGATTGAAATGAAAGCTTGGTTTAAAACTCCTGCGATTAACTGTACCGGAAGAAGCTCTGTTATAGTAAGGCTTTACGAGAAATTTCGCTACTGCTGCAGTTCATCAACGATATATATTCTTCTTCAGGTCAGCACTGATGGAACAACATGGACTAACTTTGATATTAGAAATGGATCACTGGTAAATACAGCTACTGCAAACCCGTTAATGTTAGAGTATAATATTTCAGCCATAGCTGCAAACCAGCCCACAGTGTATTTAAGAATTTGCTTTGGTGGAGCAAGTCATTATTACATGTGTGTTGATGACATTCTTCTTTACGAAGGATATGATTACGATATGCGTATTGATAGAACATTGAAGATTTATCCGCCTGTTGAAGAATTCCCGTTTTATAAAATACCTCGTAGAATCTTAAATTGCAGTTCATTAAATAGAATACTATTTTCAGGTCAAATATATAATATGGGTTCAAATAATGATAATCCTACTTTAAGAACAAGACTAAGAAATACATCAATGGCAAATGCTATTCAATTTGACGAAACCGGACAATCGTTAACAAGCGGTTCAACATTTATGACACCCGGACAACTGGATACAATTTACCTTGACACTTCCTTTTCGGCTAGCTACAATGGTATTTACAGAATAATAAGTGAAATCAACAGTACTGATACAAATGGGAATTTATTAAATAATATTGACTCTTCTTTAACTATTGATGTTAATGATACTACACTGACTTTGTGGAACACTGCGAGTACAACCAAAGGTATATCTGTTTCACAATACAGGTCCCCGGTTATGGATGTGGATGGAGATTTTTTATCTCAATATGTCAACTTGCAATGTGATGATACTCTTAAATCAATCAGTTTTTATCCCCTCCGAAAAATCAATTACATGTCCGACATGCCTATTACCTGCTATGCAGTAGTGTATCAATGGATTTCTAACACATGGGTGCTTTTTGATGAATCACTACCTATGGACTTTACAAGCACCACACAATTTAATAAATGGCAGACGATTGCATTTATACAACCAGTATTTCTGCCTGCCGGCAGATATTTGTTTGGCATATCATCTTATGGAGGTATATTATTTACATCTTGTGATTATGTAACTTTCCGAACACCAAAAATCAATTTTATATATTTAGCAGATGCAGCAAATTATTATACTATTTCCGAAGGTATCTTTGCCTTAAAATTTAATTTTCCCACAACTCCTCTTATTTTGCCAGTTTTCAATATTAATACGATGTATTGTTTAAATGAAACACCCGATGTATTACCAAATGTGTCGAATAATGGCATTACAGGAACATGGTACCCTGCAACAATTAACACTTCCTGTACCGGAAGTACAGTCTATACATTCACACCAACAGCAGGTCAGAATGCTCAAACGACAAACGTGACCATAATGGTTGGAATTATAAACAGTGAAAAAATCTGTATTGTTACAGTTGATACTGCGATATGGAAAAACAAAATAATGTGGGAAAAATCTTCTAATGCAGCTACCGCAGGATATAATATTTATAAAGAAGTATCAGCCAGCATTTATAACCAAATTGGTTATGTCCTGTATAACGATGAGGCCGTTTTTGTCGACACTTCAAGTCAACCCGAAGTGTCCGCTGACCGCTACAAAATAACAGTTGTTGACACTTGTGGGGCAGAATCCGTTATGAGCAAATATCACAAGACAATGTATTTAACCATTGCAGCAAATGGCAGCACAATGGAACTTAACTGGTCTTATTATATTGATGAAAACGGAACATTTGTACCCTCTCTGTATAATATTTACAGAGGCACAAGTCCTTCAAATATGACACTTCTTGCAAGTGTACCGGGCACATTTAACAGTTATAATGATGTAAATATTTTTGATATCTACTATTATATGGTGGGGGTTGAAAAAGCCAGCGGATGCAACACTGCTAAAACACCGGCATATTCATTTTCTAATATAACGGACAATAGTTCTTTAGTAGGTATAAACTCTACAAATTTTATGACTGGAACAATAAAAATTTCTCCTAATCCTGTGTCAAACACTGCAACTTTGACAATTCCCAACTTTAACATAGCCAACGGCCAATGGCTAAAGGCTAATGGCCAGTTGGTAATAATGGATATAACAGGGAAAGTTATAAAAAGCATAAGCCCCTCACACATGCAGATTGTGGAATTTACACCTCAAGCTGGGTCGTCAGCGGCTCCCCGCAATTGCGAGCAGATAAAAATAGAAAGAGGCGACCTGAAACCAGGAGTTTACTTTGTAGAGTTAAAAGCTGATAGGATGTACAGAGGCAAACTGATAATTGAATAATTGAACTGTAATGTTTGTATGAGAAAATCTGTTTCATGCGAAAAACTCAATAATAAGGGTGGCCTCGTTGGTGTCTGGCTTATATTGTCGAGAAAAGATGGTTCTTCTTTTATGATCGAAAGTGATATGAGAAATATAACCCTGATCAAAAAGAACAGCCAAAAGATAATTCAGCCAGCAGCTATCTATTGGGACTTAGGAGAAACCAAAGGATATATGTCTTCGAATGTCAAAACAAACAGTTTTAAAGCAAAATATGGTATTCAGAAAAGAATTGATTTAATATTTATCTTCCCTGACGCTGAAAAAGGCGACAAGATCATAATCAAAGACTTTATTGAAGCAATCGTTAAGGAGTAGGTCCTTCACTAACATAATACGTCAAAAATGAAAAACACAATTTTACTACTTGCAGGGCTTGCCTTATTATCAATAAAAGGTCAGGCTCAGACTGTGACTGATTACGATGGCAACACATACAACACCGTAAATATAGGTACTCAATTATGGTTAAAAGAAAACCTTAAGGTCACTCATTACCGCAACGGAGATGAAATACCTTTGGTTTCGGACGGTGCATCATGGATGGGCCAGACAGAAGGAGCCAGATGTTATTACGATAATGATTCTCTTGCATATTCCGGTCTCTACGGGGCATTGTATAACTGGTACACCACCGTCGACAGCAGGAACCTTTGTCCCGAATACTGGCGTGTTCCAACAGACCAGGAATGGACCACGCTTATAAATTTTGCCGGCGGCTCTCCCATTGCCGATACGATGCTGTGTGAAGGATGCACTCTTGGATTCGATGCATTGCTGGGAGGTCTCCGCAGCGGTATCAGCGGTGATTTTGCAAACATTACCAACTTCGCATATTTCTGGTCCTCGACCGAAGAGTCTACTCCGAATGCATGGAGCTACGGCGGCTTCAGAAAAACTGCGCCACAGATGAATAACCGTGATTATAATCCAAAAATTTCAGGTTTAAGCATCCGTTGCATAAACGACTCAACAACCGGTACCGGGAAAATAAATATGAACGATAACATTAATATCTACCCCAACCCGGCCAATGACAACATAAACATAGATATTGAAGAAGAAGCATGTATCGAGATCTTAAATATACAAGGGCAAATTGTTTTCAATGAAAGTCTGACTACAAAAATAAATAACCTTGATATTTCCAGACTAAACAGTGGAGTTTATATTTTGAGGATAAAGGCTGACAGAGGAGTTACTCTAAGAAAACTGATTAAGCAATAAAAATGACGCAATGTGTGGGTTGTTTTTTGAATTCCCTGTAGGGGTTCAAAATTTTGAACCCCTACAAGTGAATTATCAACCCACACATTGCAAGAAGTATCAGACCTGATTTTTTATTATGTCAGGCCGATCGAAATTGTAAGGATCCTGAATATTAATGCATCAAAAGCAGTTTATATATTCTGCTTTCTTTTCCTGAATAAACTCTTAAAATATAAATTCCCTGCGGCAGACCGGAATAGTTTATATACTGCGCATCTGTTACCAACGATGAGTTTATAATTACGCCACTGGAATTATATAATTCGCATTTCTGGGTGCTCTGGGTATTATTCGTAACAATTATTTTCTGGCTGTATGCATCATTCAACACAGCAATGCCATTGCTTTCCGGCAGATATATTCCGGTAGGATCATGAACAGTACCGTGTAAATAGAAGTTAATAGTACCGCCATTTGTTTCAACGCTGAATACAAGAGAATCAGAGATAAGATCGTCTGGTGTGTAGTAAACATAGAATGAGTAATAACGTCCGCCTTTAAAAGTTGTGGCTGTATTAAAATCGGTAGAAAAAACAGAACC